>CAJWHU010000001.1 GCA_913041325.1 uncultured Fidelibacterota bacterium
TAGATAACTGGATTGACATCAAATCATACATGGCATATCAATCTTTTCAAATATTCATAGATAATAGAGACTGGCCTGGAAATAACATCAAGTTTTGGAGGGATCATTATAATGATAGTAAATGGCGCTGGATTCTCTATGATACGGACTTTGGTTTTGGCATTTGGGATCCTAACGCCTACACATTTAATACCCTTTCTTTTGCGTTGCAGGATGATGGCCCTGGATGGCCAAATCCTCCATGGAGTACATTTTTATTTAGGAAACTGATGGAAAACAATCATTTTAAAAATATTTTCATAAACACTTTTTGTGATCTATTGAATACTGTTTTAAAACCAGAAAGTATAAGTTTTCATCTTGATTCTGTTTCTAGTCGTATTGCAAACACAGTTGTATACCACCAAGAACGATGGTACAATAATGGGTTAGGAGCAAATTCTGCTGTCAATTGGGAAAACAACATAGCCAACATGGAAAATTTTGGGATTCAAAGAGGTTCATATGTAATTGAACATCTCAAAAATGAATTCAATCTTTCTGAGTTAAATAAGATAACGCTAAATGTAGAACCCGAATTAGCTGGGTCAATAAATATAAATTCTCTAGAGATTGAAAATACTAACTGGCAGGGTCACTATTTTCCAAGTATACCAATAAATATTAAAGCAATACAAAAGGATGGTTATGAGTTTAGTCATTGGCAAGAATATCCAGATTCATCTCGAGAAATGAAGATCGAATTGGATGATTCTTTATCTCTTACTGCTATATTTATTCCATCCCAATTATCACCAGGAAAAATTGTAATTAATGAAATAAATTATAATTCACATGATTCTCATGATACAGGTGACTGGATTGAATTATTTAATGCAGGCGAGTCTGAAATTGATATTACAAACTGGGTAATGAAGGATGATAATAATGATCATGCATTCATATTATCAGAAAATACCATCATCGAAAGCGGTGGATATTTCATAATCGCACAAAGACCGTCTGATTTTTTAAACTTTTTCGTAAGCATTATGCCTCTAGCTGGCCCGTTTAACTTCGGGTTGAGTGGCGGTGGTGATGAAATACGAATATTTAATGACCAAGGTATGTTGATTGATTCAGTTAAATATGATGACTCTGATCCTTGGCCCATCGAGCCAGACGGCGGAGGTCATACTTTGGAACTTATAAACCCAGATTATGATAACTCATTGGCTATCTCTTGGTCAAGTTCACAAAACTATGGTTCACCATCAGAACAGAACACCAATTACTTTTTAGAACAAAAATTCGTAAAAAGTGTTCCACTTAAGGCTTGCCTCCTCTCAGCTTACCCAAATCCATTCAACGCATCTATCACAATAGGCTTTGAATTAGCTACAACAAAAGGTGCTTTTATTAATATATATAACGTCTTAGGACAACTGATTCTCGAGTTTCCTTTAGATAATTATCCCATTGGTAAAAGTCATATGACGTGGAAAGGTAAAAATCAGTTAGGTCAGGAAGTAAGTAATGGAGTGTATTTTGTGAAACTAAGCACGCAGAAAGGTGGCAATCTTCAAAAAATATTATATTTAAAATAACTCCTTTAGAAGTTCTTCAAAGTTAGGTACAACTTTCCTACCTGTTTTCAATAGCCTATCTTTGCTAACATGACCATGTTCAACTAGAATACATTCAATATCCATTGCTCTTGCAACATCACTATCATGAATGGTGTCCCCCACCATTATAATTTCCTCTCTATCATGCTCCAATTCCTCAACTAATTTCTTGCCCAATGCTAATTTACCCTTAGCATAATGGTTGTTTATGCCTCTTATTTTATTAAAGAAATCAAAAAGCTGATGCTCTTTTATCCAGTCTACTAGATATTCATTTTTCCCTGCAGACAAAACTGATTGTTCTAAACCCTCACGACCTATTATTTTAATAGTATTCAGAGCTCCCTCATGGAGTTTGACCTTGCTGAAATTTTTTTGGTAATACGATACAAACTCATCACCTGCAACTCGAAAAGGTTCGTTTGTAAAATCAAATCCTACTTTTTTATAGTAATGCTCAACTGGGAAAGTGAACATATCTTTGTATACATCATCTGTAATTTCTGACAGACCTCTTTTTTTCAGACTGCAATTAATACCTTCAATGCATAACCATCTGTCATCCACTAGCGTCCCATTCCAATCCCAGATTATATGTTTGAGCATTATACTTTTCTAACTAGAATTAAAATTGAACCAAGAAAGATTGAATTGTTATTCAATATGCTACCTATATTTAACAATGAACTAAAAGAACAATTTGATGGCGATTTACCCGACAAAATAGAGTAACAAAAATGCTTATATCAGTAAAAATTAATGAGAAGAAACCTACCAAGAATCATAATACAAAAAAAGCATCAGTTTTGATTCTTTTGTATGAACCCAATGACAGATGGTTTGGGGTGCAAGAGCAGCATTTCTAAATGAGTTTTGCTAATTGTTGAGGAAAATGATATGAGCTTTGGGCATTGGTTAAAGTCGCTTACGAGTTTTGATTTAATTTCTTTGATAATCCTGTTTGGATGTTCAATTTATTTGAGTAAGGTAACCCTTGAAATGTTGATTGAATACTATGATACAAAAAAAAACTACAGCGAGTTTAGGGTCCATTATAGAATTACCCCTGCTAGCTTGCTCATCCTAGGTTCGTTTTATTGTTTTTTGCTTTATAATTTTCTTAGTCTAATGTTTGATTTTTTACCTTAACTAGTAAGAATTAATTTTCAAATAATTCATTTATTTTTTCATCAACTTTATCCTCTACAATCTTTTTTGTTGATTCTTTCGCTTCTAATATTGATTCCGATGCTGTTTCTTTTATTTTTTTCACACTCTCAGAAACGGATTCTTTTAAATCATCCATATTTTCTGGAACTTTTTGGCCAGTATAGTTAAGATAAACCAAATAAAATAACAATACAAGTCCAACTACAATTATTAACTTTATTATCTTTTTGATAACTGCATATACCATTAGTATCAAAATGATTGCAGCAATAGCTATATAGATTGGGTTTGAAATTATTGTTTCAATTATACTTTCCATTATAGTTTAAATCTATAAACGTAAGATGTTTAAGGTTAGCATAAATCTCGGTAATATTAACCATGAAATATTTTTTCACATTAAGTCTTGCATACGTACTATATGGTAGTTCTCCCTACCCTGTTGACTCTTTACTTAAAGTAAATGGAACAGGTTTAAATAAAAAAATAGCTCTGCTTCCTATCGCGGCATGGCAACGTATTTCATACAATGCTAAACTTTTCGACTGCCAATTCTTTCCCAGTTGCTCAAACTTTGGATCAAAGGCTATTATTGAACATGGTTTTTTGAAGGGCGGTGTTATTGCCGCTGATAGAATCAATAGATGTAATCCTTTTGCAATAAAGTACCATGTTGATTCAAATATGCCTTTCAAAGACAACGATGGTAGGCTAATAGATCCCGTTAACCAGCAGCCAATTATTTCAGAAAAATCACCATACATAGCATCTCTTTATTCTACTATTCTACCAGGGCTGGGCAAAGTCTATGCCGGACGCATAATGGATGGATTATTTGGTTTTTGGGCTTTTTACTTAACTGGCAGTTTAGCTTACCACAGCAACCAGAACGGAAAATCTATAGCCACCCCTTTTTTAGGTGCGATTACAGCATATGTATATTTTGGAGAAATCTATGGCGCATTCAGAGCAATTAAATACTACCAAAAAAAGAGGAATAATTTTAGATAGTTTGTAAATGTATTGCCGGGTTAGCTGAGTTGGTTCAAGCGGCTGATTCGTAATCAGCAGTAGGTGGGTTCGATTCCCATACCCGGCTCTTCATTTAGTTAACCATAGCTACCAAGAATTACATCAATATTTGCATAACTTTGCTGAATGATTAATTATTGAATATGAAACGTTCCGAAAAAGCCCAAAAAATAGGTTCCATACTTGACGACTTATACCCTAGTACGCCAATACCACTTGATCATACGAGTGCATATACTCTACTAGTTGCAGTGATGCTTTCAGCACAAACCACTGATAAAAAGGTAAATCAGGTAACGCCACAATTATTCAAACTAGCGGAGACACCCGAGGAAATGTATAGTTTAAGCATAGAAAAAATACAAAAAACTATCAGGCAAATCGGTTTGGCTCCGACAAAAGCAAAAAATCTACATAAGATGGCAAAACAATTGATCGATGGAGGAGGTATGCGAGGCGATTGGACATATTTAGAGAGTTTAGCCGGTGTGGGTCACAAGACAGCAAGTGTTGTAATGTCACAATGGTACAATATACCCGCATTCCCTATTGATACTCACATTCACCGTCTCGCTAGCAGATGGGGACTGTCAAAAGCAAAAAATGTTGGAATGACAGAAAGAGATCTTAAGGCGCTTTGGAATAAGGAACTCTGGAACAAAAGGCACCTACAAATAATATTTTTTGGTCGCGAGCACTGTCCTGCTCGCGGACATGGTCTAAGTAACTGCCTAATTTGTTCTTGGGCAGCATCCAAAAAAAGGATTAAAGAAGAAGAGCAGAAGTAGATTGATTAGTATACTTCTACCTCTAACAATTCTACTTCGAAATAAAGCGTTGTGTTGGGCGGGATAACATTACCTGCTCCTTTATCACCGTAACCTAACTCTGGAGGAATAACTAATTTTCTTTTACCACCTACTTTCATGCCCTTAACACCTTGATCCCAGCCCTTTATTACGGAACCCACTCCGAGCGTGAATGTGAATGGATCCCTTCCTGGTTTTAGAGAAGAATCAAAAATGGAACCATTTTCCAATGTTCCCGTATAGTTAACAACCACTTTATTATGATCTTTCGCCTCATTACCAACACCCACAACTATGTCTTCAATTAATAATCCATTTTCTAATTTCTGCATATTCCCCTCATTGCTACCACAGCTAATTATAAAAATAACAAAAATGATTACTATTTTATAAATAGAATTCATGTTATGTACTTCCCGTTAATGACTAAAAAACATTGTAAATTTAACTTAATATGGTTAGTGCTCAAAATTTATGGATGCTATGCATAAGCTAATAAAGCTTTTACTGTACAGCGCTCCTTTTTGTGTTCAGTTATTTAACTTTCTGTTACCTAGTGAGCGTCTCTATCTCAAACAGGCAGATATTCTGGAGAACAAAACATCTGCAGATCAAGTCGTAAAAATCTTATCCGGGAATGTCGTTTTCAAAAAAGGAGATCTTACCCTTAAATGTGATCAGGCAAGGCAGTTTGAAATGAAAGATATTTCTGTTTTATATGATAATGTTTCTGCATTAAAAAACGATCAAACGCTTACCTGTGATACCATCAAATTTTTTTCGAGTGAAGATAAATTACTTAGTATAGGAAAATCTCATATTTGGGATAGAGACTACGATTTAAATGCAGACACTATAATTGTTTTCACAAACGTAGATAGCGGTCTTGCTTTGGGTAATGTATCTTTAGTACAAAAAGGGCAAACTATAAGAGCAAGGAGAATTGAATATCAAAAATCTCCACGTCACGATGGTGTCTCCTACGTAGCTATTGGTAATGTTATTATTGAAGACTCGATGAGGATTGCCACATGTGGAAGAGCTATTTATGATAGGGAAAAAGAGACCACAACATTAAAGGTAGAACCTAAAATAAGTACCAACAGTCAAGTTTTGAAAGGAGAAAAAATTCTATTGGAATATCGGAATGAACAATTAGCGCAGCTTGATATCCCAAAAAAAGCTTTAGTAACTACAAAATCAACCGGATACCAGAGTTCAGTATCTGATTCAATATCAAGGAATTACAGCCTTGAATTTGAAGATCAAATGGAAGGTTCTAGCCTTGTTAGTTTTTTCAAGGATGGTGAAATAGACTCAATACAAATAGCTGGAATGGCTAGAACTCTTTACCATGTTTTTGAGGATTCAATATATCAAGGGCGTAATGATGTTTCAGGGGATACAATTAAAATTAAATTTTCTGATAAAGATTTAAAAAATATCAACATAATAGGCGGCTCTGAAGGGAAATATCAGCCCGATTCGCTATCAAATGATAACAAATCCCCAATATCCTACAAAGCAAACACAATTTTTTATTACTTAGAGCAGGATCAATCTGATTTAATTGGGAATGTTAATATTAGGCATATGGACACTGATCTAGATGCTGGATTTGTTAATGTTAATTGGAAAAATAATTTACTTGATGCTTTACCAAGATTGGATGGCGATACCATCACCGAGCCTATTCTCCCAGTTGTGCGAGAAAGTGGTCGCGATCCAATGACAGGTAGTGCGATGAAATACAACCTAAGAACTCGTAAAGGCACAATTAAGCAGGGTAAAACAAGGGCAGATGATGGATTTTATGTTGGAGAAAAAATAAGAAATGAATCTCAAGAAGTTTTTTATATAGAAAATTCTGTATATACAACTTGCGATAGGGACACAGCGCACTTTCATTTTGAATCAAGTAAGATGAAAATTATTCAGGATGATAAAGTAATAGCTCGGCCAATTATTTTACACCTAGGACAGATTCCGATATTTGGTATACCCTTTGGTATGTTTCCTCATAAAGGCGGACAGCGTCACTCTGGGTGGATTATGCCCTCTTATGGGGACAACAAAAATAGAGGTCAATACATCCAAGGACTAGGATTTTACTGGGCACCAAGCCAATACTGGGATTCAAAATTCACTATTGGAATTGGATCCAAACAAGGGGCCACGTTTAGCTTGAAATCTCTGTATCGCATGCGATACAAGTTTAGCGGTAGTATAAACTTTTTCAATAGGCAGTATCTCAATCAAACTAATGATATATTGGACCTTGTAGAAAATCGAAAAACTAGCACAACCCTTAGGTGGAATCATCAACATGAATTGAGAAAAAATCAATCTTTTAACGCAAATGTGACCTATTCTACTAGCGGCGACTACAATAAAAAGTACGGACTGTCTGAGGCTGAAAGAATGGACCAGAAAGCAATTTCAAATATTAGCTATAGCAAAAGATGGCCAAAATCAAAAAACTCATTTAGCACGAACTATTATTCCAATCTTGACCTTCTCATTAATGAAAAAGTAGATCCTCAGAGTAATTATTTTATTAATCCTACCAAAGCCGGAACACAACTAAATATCAAAAACGCAACTTTCCCTAAATTCTCTTTCCGGCATGGACAAAGCAATTTTTTCCCTTCCACAGCCACAAACAAAAAATGGTATAACACAATTACATGGAATTACGGATTAAACTATACAAATACCTCCAGAGACTATTTCGAGTCTGAACAAACTGACGACGGTAACTTTGGATGGAAGGTAGACTCCCTGGGTGCATTGGTTAAGAGTAACGAAAAGAACGATGCATGGATACACACATCAACAATAAATGCTCCTCAAAAATTATTAAAACACATTTCTATTAATCCGACAATAAATATTAAGTCGGCTTGGGTAAATAAGACAACTGAAGGATTTTGGAACGGAAACGAATTTGAAAAATCAACAAATGAGGGATTTGCAACAAGAACAACAGGTTCATTTAATTTAAACGCTAGTACTCAATTCTATGGTCTACTACCGATTCCATTTGGTCCAATTAAAGCTTTCAGGCACGTTTTATCACCATCAATAGGCTACTCTTGGACACCTGATTTTTCACAGCCAATTTTTGGTAAAAACCTTGGCTATGTCTACACTGAAACTGATTCATTGGGAAATAAAATAGTACTGGACAGATTTGCGGGGACCATGGCTGGCGGGACACCTAAGAGCGAGAGAAAGTCAATATCGTTCAGCCTAAATAACATATTCCAAACAAAAATCAAAACCAAAGATAAAGAAAAAAAAGTAGATTTAATGAGCTGGCGAATGAGTTCAAATTATAATTTTGCTGCTGACTCACTCCGGCTATCCAATTTAAATTCGAGCATTAGGTCAAAGATTGCAGGTAAGCTCAATTTAGATTTGAGCATGACTCATGACTTTTATGAATATAGTGTAGAAAATGGCAGAAGAATATCAAAGTTTAATAAGATTAATGACAATATCATTTCCCCAAGGCTAATCAATGCACGATTTTCTACCGGTTTTAGGTTAAAAGGAAAATCATTTAAAAAAGATATTACTAATGACACATTAGATACAGCTAATGATGATGCTAATAAAGATTACGACCTTAGTGGTCCCGGCCTTGAGAAATCGGCAAGTAATATTAAAAATACCACCGGCAGCAAACAGTTCTGGACGAGTAATATCAGTCTGAGTTATAACTACTCAGCTTTAAATCCATCTGAGATAAAGAAATCCTTTTGGGCTAACACCACATCAACTTTTAATGTCACATCAAAATGGAAAGTATCCCACCGTGCCAGATTTGATCTTATAGGAAAGAATTTAGTCAATCATTCGTTTTCTATTTATAGGGATCTTCACTGCTGGGAGTTATCCGTTAACTGGACCCCTACTGGAATAGGTCAAGGAATAAACTTCAAGTTAAATGTTAAATCACCAACTTTACAGGACCTTAAAATTGAAAAAAGGGGAGGAATATACTCTGGAGCAGGCTTTTGATTCTTTAATTGTACAAGTAAATCTTATTGAACAAATTCTAATAATGAAAAGTAAGCATTTATGATAGATCCTAACTGTTTCACTTAATTTTTTGAACAGACTAGACTTAGCATGTATTTGAAGATTCAATTGATAGGTCAACCTTAGCGAATTATTCAACAAAAATATTCAAACTAGACTAAAATACCGCTAGCAATAACAGATGAATGCAATTAAAAACATTAAAGGAACTCATGACATTCTCCCTGGAGAAGTATGTAAATGGCAAGAACTTGAGAAAATAGTTCGCAATATATGTAGCCAATTTGGATATCATGAAATCCGCACTCCAGTCTTTGAAGAAACCCGACTTTTTTCAAGAACCGTTGGTGAAGATACAGATATCGTTTCAAAAGAAATGTACACATGGGAGGATAGAGATGGTAAATCATTGACTTTAAGACCTGAACTAACAGCTTCAGTAGCTCGGTCATATATCCAACATAACTTAAATGTAAAAGCGCAGGTGCAAAGATTATATTACATTGGAGCACTTTTTAGAAGGGAGCGACCTCAAAAAGGGAGGCAGCGCCAATTTCATCAGTTTGGAGTTGAAGCATTTGGATCAAATAATCCTGAGCAAGATGCTGAAATTATTGGAATAGCCTGGAGAATATTATCAGTGTGTGACTTAAATGCTGAGACAACACTTCATATTAACAGCATTGGGTCAGAAGAATGCAGAAATAAGTATAGGATTGCTCTTAAAAAGTATCTAAACCCATTAAAAAACGATTTATCGGATATCAGTAAAAAAAGACTTGAAACCAATCCTCTTAGGATACTTGATACAAAAATTGAAAAAGAGATCGACATACTTGAAAATGCTCCAAACATCTCTGAGTTCTATAGTAACAACGATAAAACCCATTTTGAACAATTAAAAAAGTTTTTAAAATCTTTAAGAATACCATACACAATAAACAATCGGCTTGTTCGTGGGCTTGATTATTATACAAATACAGTTTTTGAGTTTATTTCGGACGAGGTTGGTTCCCAAAATGCCTTGATTGGTGGCGGACGCTACGATGATCTTGTTGAGAGCATGGGGGGGAAAACAACTCCTGGAATAGGTTTTGCAGCGGGGATGGAACGATTTATAATTGCGATGGATAAGACTGGTCGAATATTTAAACAACCCAAGCCGGATGTCTATTTTATATGCTTAGATGAAATAAGCATAAAAACTATGATTAGTATATCAATGAAAATAAGAGAAATCGGGTTCACTGTAATATCAGACCCACTTCGACGTAGTTTAAAATCACAGTTAAGAGACGCAAACCGTCTCAAAGCATCTTTTGCGTTAATTTTAGGTGAAACTGAAATAGAAAGAGGAACACTCTGTTTAAAAGATTTAAAGAGCGGGTCACAAGAGGAGATTTTACAATCTGAGATTTTAAAATATTTTAATAGTTTGCAAACGTAAATTATTGCACAAATTCAACCATAAAATAAGTCAATATTGCAACCTAATTATTTTTCAAGATAGATTATATAATGAGTAAAAAGTCCCTGTTAATAGTAGAGTCGCCAACAAAAGTAAAAACTATCCAACAATATTTGGGTGATGACTATGATGTTCTTTCCTGCGTTGGGCATATAAAAGATTTACCAAAAAATGATCTTGGTATAGATATTGAAAACGAGTTCAAGGTAGAACTTACTGTGTTACCAGAGAAGAAAAAGTTCATTAATGAACTGCGTAGTAAGTCTAAAAAAGCATTACGCGTTTTGATAGCAACCGATCCAGACCGAGAAGGAGAAGCGATTGCCGCACATCTAGCAACAGAAGTTCCGGAGGAAAAATTGGAGAGGGTGCAGTTTACTGAAATTACAAAGGCAGGTATCAGAGAGGGAATTAAAAATTTTCGTAAAGTTGATAAATTCCTCGTTGCGGCGCAAGCTACACGCAGGATTATTGATCGATTGGTTGGGTATAAAGTTTCTCCTGTTCTGTGGGCAACGCTTCAGAGTAACATGAATTTTGTGACCACTAGCCTTTCAGCCGGTAGAGTGCAATCTGCAGCAGTTAAGATGATAGTTGACAAAGATCGTTTAAGAGCTAATTTTAATAAGACCACTTATTTTGACCTAAAAGCTACGCTACTCAAGATCGAAGGCGGTCAAGACTTCAAATCCTCTTTAATCAGGCTAAATAAAGTTAAAATTGCAAATAGTAATGACTTCGATTCAATAACCGGAGATTTAAAAAATCAAAACGCTATTATTTTGTCTGAAAGTCAAGCCGATGAATTAGTGAAAGAACTAAAAGGTGGCAAGTGGAAAGTATCAGAAATAAAAGAGAGTCCTCGAAAATCAAACCCTAAGCCTCCATTTACTACAAGCACTCTTCAACAAGAAGCCTCAAGGAAATTAAGATATTCCGCCAGACAGACAATGACTTTTGCCCAACAGCTTTATGAAAATGGATTTATTACTTACATGAGGACGGATTCCACGCATTTATCCGAGGAAGCTCTTGCTGGCTCAAGAAATTTTATTCAAAAAGAATTTGGAAATGATTATCTGCCTGAGAAACCAAATCAATACGCTACAAAAGTTAAAAATGCACAAGAGGCGCATGAGGCAATACGCCCAGCACATCGGGTTTTCCGCACTATTGAAGAAGTGAAGCATTCACTAAGTGAAAATCACTCAAAATTATATGGTTTAATCTGGAAAAGAACAATAGCCAGCCAAATGCCCCCTGCAAAGTTAAAACAAACCTCTGTAACAATAAAAAATCAAGAGGCAGAATTTCGTGCTAACGGTCAAATAGTATTATTCCCGGGCTACATGAAAGTGTATGTTGAAAGCCAAGACAATAAAGATAAAGATCTTGAAAATAAAGAACGTATTTTACCCAACCTGAAAGAGGGTGAACTTCTTAATTGTCAATCAATTGATACAGAATCACATGAAACAAAACCACCTGCGAGGTTTACAGAAGCCTCTTTGGTAAAAGCTTTAGAGGAAAACGGAATTGGAAGACCCTCTACGTTTGCCTCAATATTAGCAACAATTGTACGCAGAGGCTACGTCGATAGAAAAGGTGGTAAACTATCACCTACATATTTAGGTCTTGCCGTGACCCAGTTATTGGAGAATCATTTTTCAAACCTAGTAGATAAGGAATTCACTGCAAAAATGGAAAATGGACTGGATGAAATTTCTCGCGGAGAGCTAGAATCAATACCTTTTATGACTAACTTTTATAAGGGTGGAGGACGGTTCACGGGGCTAGAAAAAATGTTAGAAGAAAAAGTTGATATTCCTAACGCCTGTAAGATAACAATGCCCGAGCAAATTTCAGAAAATACTGAGGGAAGAATTGGTAAATTTGGACCATATCTTCGTCGTGGGGAAGATATAAGGTCTATTCCAGAAAATATTTATATTGGCGATCTAACAGTCGAAACAATCGAACAAATCTTCGAAGAAATAACTATCGAGAATGAACCCCTTGGAAATGATCCAGAAACAAATGAGCCTATATGGATTAAAAAGGGTCCATATGGGCATTATGTTCAAATCGGAGAAACTAAAACAAGGAAGGGTATACCAAAAAATTATCCATTGCCTGATGTAAACCTCTCATATGCACTAAAGTTGCTCTCCCTGCCTCGGAACTTAGGAGCTCATCCTGATGATGGAGAGGCAATAACCGCTGATTACGGTAGATATGGACCGTACATTAAATGCGGTAAAAAAAATGCACCATTAAGAGGTAAAGAAACTCCACTCGATGTTACTTTAGATAAGGCTATTGAATTACTTGCAGGCCGAAAAGGACAATCTAATGACATAAAATCATTAGGCAAGCATCCAAAATCTGGGAAAGACCTAACCGTAAAGACGGGTAGGTATGGACCGTACGTCAGCGATGGTAAAGTAAATGCCTCGTTAAAAGGTAACATTGATCCAGAATTAATTACCCTTGATGAAGCCATAGAATTAATTGACCAAAGGATTGCAAACCCTCCAAAAAAAAGGCGAAAAGTCAAAAAAAAGTAATGGATTTTCAAGCATTAAAAAAACTTTACTCCATTCATGGAAAATAGCATTGAAAAATTAGTATCTCTTTGTAAAAGAAGAGGTTTTGTTTTTCAAAGTTCGGAAATTTATGGTGGATTTTCTGCAATATATGATTATGGTCCGCTAGGAGTTGAATTAAAAAATAATATATCCAAATTATGGTGGAAGGAAATGACCCAGCTCAATCAAAATATAGTTGGGATTGATAGCGGTATACTCATGCACCCAAAAATATGGGAAGCTTCTGGACATGTTGGAGCTTTTAACGATCCTTTAGTCGACTGCAAACAATGCAATTCTCGGTATAGAGCTGACGAATTTTCACAGCAATTTTCGGCAATTAATTGGTCTGAAACAAAATGTCCTAATTGTGGAACCATCGGCAGCCTGACCGAGCCAAGGCAGTTCAACTTGATGTTTAAAACAAATGTTGGTCCTATCGAGGATGCCGGTTCTCTTGCATTTTTACGGCCTGAAACTGCTCAAGGTATATACGTAAACTACAAGCTAGTCCAAGGTTCAATGAGACTAAAAATACCATTTGGTATTGCTCAAATTGGTAAAGCATTTCGCAATGAAATCATTGCTAGAAACTTCATTTTTCGCACTAGAGAGTTTGAACAAATGGAAATGCAATATTTTGTTAAACCAGATACTGATGATGAGGAATTAGAAACCTGGAAAGATAAGCGCTTTAAATTTTACTTGGACCATCTTGGGATTAATAATAAAAATTTACGCTTTAAACAACACGGTGATGGTGAACTCGCTCACTACGCAAAAGAGGCATGGGATATAGAATACAACTTTCCTTTTGGCTGGTCAGAAATTGAAGGTATACACAATAGAACTGATTATGATCTCACCCGGCACGAAGAATTCTCAGGAAAAAATCTTTCTTTTGTTGACCAAGTTAACAATGATAAATACCTCCCTTATATAATCGAGACTTCTGCAGGCCTTAATCGCATGTTATTAGCTGTTTTGGCCAATGCCTATTGGGAGGACAAAGAAAATGATCGTATTGTAATGAAAATAAATCCAAAAATTGCGCCTATCAAAGCTGTGATTTGCCCTCTTACTAAGAAAGATGGATTGCCCGAAAAAGCAAAAGAAGTTATGGATTCATTGAAAAGAAATTTTAAGGTTATTTTTGATCAGCAAGGTTCAATTGGTAAAAGATATTACAGGCAAGACGAGGCTGGAACGCCTTTTGGGATTACTATCGACCATAGAACTTTAGATGATGGTACAATTACTTTAAGGCATAGAGATAACCAAAAACAGGATCGAATATCTATTGACCAGATCTTAAATGCTATTCAAGACAATATGGCGTAGCCTATTATCTTTAATTATTCTGATATTTTTGCGCTGTAAAGTGAGAACTGCCAATTATATTTTCTAATTTCTTAACAGTTTGATCAATCTTTCTGGTATCAATGCCCGTAGAGATACCATTATTATGCAAATAATTCACAGCATCCTCCGTTGCAATATTACCTTTTGATCCTTTAATAAATGGTGATCCTCCAATGCCGCCCAAAGATGTATCAATACCCTTTATTTTGAATTGCAATGATGCAATCAAGTTTTTAAGTCCTTGCCCGTGCGAATTATGCAGATGCATATATATTTGTATCCCCTGAAAGTGCTTTTGTATTTTTTTTAAAAGATTAGAAATATCTCTAGGTTTTGCCTGCCCTAAAGTATCACAAAGTGATATGTTTTTAACACCCATGTCCACTATATCTGATAACATTTTGAATATTATTTTTTGACTTACTATCCCATCATAGTAACAACCCCAAACACATTGTAAACCTGCTCTTATTTTCAGATTATTGCTTTCTGCCATACTAATTATATTGTTAAGGTTTTCCTTAGCTTTTGGAATATCCATCCCCAAATTCATTTTATTATATGTCTCGCTAACAGATATAGAAGTTTCGATTTTTTTTATCCCAGAACTAAGAGCCCTATCAACCCCCTCCTGATTAAATACTAAACCACTGTAATGCACACCTGTTTTTAAAGGGGCTTCTCTTATTAATTCTTCAGCACATGCCATTTGTGGAATTCGCTTAGGATTCACAAAACTAGCTAATTGAATGTTCTTTATCCCAGCACTAATTAGTCCTTTTACTAATGCTATCCTATCTTTGATTTTTAAGTTCGTATTTATATTTTGTAATCCATCTCGCATCCCTACTTCTAAGATTTCTAATGTGTTGTTCATTAAGTTGTTTTATAAAGGTTGTATGAATTATTATGCACCATATATTAAAATCAAAATTTTAACATCTTGACTATAAAATAAAGACCATTTTTAAACTATATTTTATAGTAAACTATTTCCCAATGAATAAAACAAAGTTAAAATTTTTAATATTTGTTCAGCTTTTAACTCCAATTTTTGGTGCAAGCCCTGATCCGATTTTCAGTGAAAATGGAATGGTAGTATCAACAAGTAAACAAGCATCTGAGGCAGGGGTCCAGATCCTGAAAAAAGGCGGAAATGCCATTGATGCAGCCGTTGCGATCGGATTCGCGCTAGCTGTAACCTCTCCAAGCAACGGGAATATCGGGGGAGGAGGATTTTTAGTTGCCACCTTTGCTGATGGTAGAATAATTACTCAAGATCATAGAGAAAAAGCTCCATCGTTATCTCATAGAGATATGTTCTTGAACGGTTCAGGGGATGTTATAGATGGAATGTCCCTCTATTCTCGCGCAAGCAGCGGTGTACCAGGCACAGTTGATGGCCTTGTCGGTATTTTTAGGGATCATGGATCAGGGGCAGTCTCCCTCAAACAAGTATTAGCCCCCGCTATAAAACTCGCTGAAAAAGGGTTTTTGATTTCAAATTACGAGGCAAAACATTTAAATGCTTATAGAAATTTTTTCGAAAAGAATAACGAAGCGGCGAGGATTTTTATCAAGAAAAATCAGGAGTTGTGGAAAGCAAACGATCGATTAATTCAGAGAGATCTATCCAAAACACTAAAACTCATATCAAAATATGGGCGTGATGGTTTCTATCAGGGGAAAATTGCTGAGTTAATTATCAGAGAAATGCAAAACGGTAACGGTCTTATTTCGCTTGATGATTTAAAAAAGTATAAATCTATTTATCGCGAACCTTTAATAGGATTTTATAAAGGACATCAAATCGTGTCTATGGGGCCCCCTAGTTCGGGAGGCGCTCTATTAGTAAACATGCTAAATATGCTAGAGAATTATTCTACTGATAGTCTACAGTGGAATTCTTCAGATTATGTCCATATAATTACTGAAATAGAAAGAAGAGCATATGCTGACAGAGCTGAACACATGGGCGATCCTGATTTTTGGGATGTTCCAATAGACATGTTAAAATCTAAAGAATACGCAAAAAAAAGAATACATGACATAAATATGCGGAAAGCAACACCTAGTAAAGCAGTTTATGCAGGAAATGCAGATGTCTATGAGTCTCCAGAGACAACTCACTATTCCGTTGTTGATCAATGGGGTAATGCAGTTAGCGTTACTACCACTATTAATTTATCTTACGGGAACGGGTGCGTTGTTGAGGGTGCAGGTTTCTTCCTCAATAACGAAATGGATGATTTTTCAGCAAAGCCGGGGGTACCTAATGCATTTGGGCTGGTCGGAAATGAAGCAAATGCTATTTCTCCAGATAAAAGACCGCTTTCATCGATGACACCCACTATTGTTCTTAAGAACAACAAACCTTTTTTAATAGTAGGCTCTCCTGGAGGTTCAACTATAATTACTACCACAATGCAAACTATCTTGAATGTGATTGATCACAAAATGAACATAAAAGAGGCTGTCTGCGCGCCTCGGTTTCATTCACAATGGCTACCAGATGTAATTCAAATAGAGCCTCGAGGATTAGCAGAGGATGTATTAACTAATCTCAGATCTAGGGGTCACAGTATAATCTATAGAGGTGGTTATATTGGAGAAGCAAATTGTATAATGATTACGGAAGATGGATTTTTTGGTGGCGGTGATTGTAGGGGTGAAACCGCTGCAGTAGGATACTAGACACCTAAAATATCGTCTATAATATTCAAGTAAATTGATGACCCAATAAAAAGTGCTCTCTCATCTATGTTAAAGTGAGAACAGTGGTGGGGTGTTTCAAATAGTTTGTCTTCACTAGGTGAAGAACCAACAAAGAAAAAACATCCTGGTTTTTTTTGTAAATAGTATGCAAAATCTTCGCCAGCCATCGAATTATACAATGGGCCAGCTTTATCACCCACTACTTTTCTTGCGGCGTTTAATACTCTCTGCGCTGGAACAGAGTGATTTACAGTTGGGGGATATCCATCATTGTAATCAAATTTTATTTTCGCATTATACATTTTTTCAGTTCCAAGAACTATTTCATTCATTCTTTCCTTTAGCATTCTGCGATTTTCTTCTGTATATGTCCGCGCAGTGCCTGACAAATGTACTTTGTCAGCTATAATATTAAAATTTTGACCGCCTTTAATTTGGCCTATGGTTATCACAGCGCTGTCTAGTGGGTTAGTATTTCGACTTACAATGGTCTGAAATGATTGTACAAGGTGTGATGCCACAACAATACTATCAACGGTGCC
Source organism: uncultured Fidelibacterota bacterium (assembly GCA_913041325.1). Next base: position 17,341 of record CAJWHU010000001.1, read on the forward strand.
TTGCGGGGCCGCGCCATGCCCACCGATCCCTGTTATCTTTATATCAAACATATCTGCAGCTGCCATTACAGGGCCCTCTTTTACACCAACTTCACCTAGATTCTGATAATTCCATAAATGAAGGCCATAAATTTCATCCACACCATTTAAACATCCATCCTCTATCATGTACTTAGCACCACCAAGGCCCTCCTCTGCAGGCTGAAATATAAATCTTACTCTGCCTTTAAATTGTTTTTCTTTACTCGTTAACACTTTTGCAGCACCCAAAAGTATTGCCATATGTCCATCATGACCACAAGCATGCATAATGCCATCGTTGTTTGAAGAATATGGTAACCCACTGGTTTCTTGGATAGGTAATGCATCCATATCGGCTCGAAGTGCAATCATGGGGCCACTACCATATTCCAAATCTGCCGTGACACCAGTTTTCCCAACTTTTGTTTTTGGTTCAAGACCCATGGATCTTAATTCTTTTGCAATCAACTCTCCTGTTCTGTACTCTTTAAAACTTAATTCAGGATTTTTATGAAAATCTCTGCGCCAGTTTATTATGGTGTCTTGAATACTAATTATCTCAGTGCGGATATTGACCATTAAATTTTCTTTATTATTTCTACTAATAACTTAACTATACTTTTTTGTGAATTTTTGGCATTAAAAAGCACCTCTTCGTGCGAGGGAATGGCCTCAGAAACACCGGCTGCAAAATTTGTAATTATTGAAAGAGTTAAAATGTTTAACCCTAATAATCCGGCTTGTTCTATTTCAGGTAATGTACTCATCCCCACAACAGATGCATTTAAAGTTTTGAAGTAGTTTATCTCTTGTGGTGTCTCGTACATTGGACCTAAAGTCCAACAATAATTCCCCTCATTTAATAATATTTTGTTTTGTTTCGCTACGGATTTTGCTAAAGAAATTAATCTAGGGGAATGATACTTAGGGCCAGTGTTCAGCAGCGGAGCTTCAAATTGTTTTTGGAATGAACAATCAATATGACCGATAATTGCGGCAATAGTACCGGGTGGCTGACTTCTTTTTAAACTCCCCGCTGCGTTCGTTATGATTAAATTTTTTATACCGCACTCTTTAAATACCCTGATGGGAAAAGTTATTTTTTCGTTCGAATATCCTTCGTAAAAATGGGACCTACCACTTGCAACTAATATTTCTTTATTTTCTATGTTACCTAGGACTAACTCCCCTGCATGACCAGAAATTCTTGATGTGGGATAATGAGGTAAATCTTGATATTTCATATGGATTTTATCGACTAATATATTTGTAAATGATCCAAGACCTGAACCTAATATGATCGCTGTTTCTCCCTCAAAACCAGTAGATTTTAATATTATCTCTGATACATGAATTGCTTTGCTCATTTTGAAATACTTACCAATTGACCGCAACCTGCATTTATATCATGACCTTTACTCCACCTTACAGTGACTAGAAATGGTGCATTCTCTAATTCTTTAATGAATAAATTAATTGCCTTTTCATCAGGGCGTCTGTAAATACCGTTGATCTCATTATAAGGAATTAAATTCAGTTTACAATTTATTGACCCAAGCATATGATGAAGTCTTTTTGCATCCTTCGGCGAGTCGTTTATTCCTTTTAAGAGGACGTATTCAAAAGTTACTTTTTTTCTAGAAAAGTTTGCATACTTATCTGAGGCTTCAATCAATTTTGAGAGACTCTGAACTTTATTGATTGGCATAGTTTTAAGTCTTTGTTCCTCAGATGTCCCATTTAAACTAACAGCCAGCTTAAATGGTTCTTTGTCTTCGGTAAATTTCTTTATTTTATTTATTATGCCTGCTGTTGATATTGTAATACGCCACGCTCCCAAATTTATACCTTTAGGATTATGCAATATATGTGCTGCTCCGATTGTATTCTTATAATTTAAAAATGGTTCACCCATTCCCATAAAGACAACGTTTGTGATTTTAACATCGCATATTTTTTCTAATTGCATAAATTGATCTACAATCTCCCCTTGAGATAGATTTTGTATGAATCCCATTTTTGCTGTTGCGCAAAAATCACAGTTCACTGCACATCCAACTTGCGTTGAAATGCAAACTGTTACCCTTCTACCATCCCTAATTAAAACTGATTCAATCTTCTGGTCCCCCTTCAACTTAAATAAGAACTTTTTAGTTTGTTTAGATTTAGAGTCTTCACTTTTTACTATTTCTAAAGGGTGCACTGGTATATCCAGCAATTGTTTTCTCAACTTAAGGGGCAAGTCAGACATTTCTTCATATTTATCGATTCTTTTTTTGTAAAGCCAATCATACAACTGCTCTCCTCTAAATGGCCTATGATTATAGGACTGAACAAGGGTTTTTAACTCTTTCATGGATTGTCCAATTAGGGGTCTTTTTATCATATTCTGAACTTTTTACGCATTAAAATTGTTTATTTACCAATACAAATCATATCAGAAACTATTTAATTTAGGATACCTCATATAATTCGAGATCACTCTTTTTATTTTTAATAAATTATCAAAACATTTTAATTAACCATGAAAAAAATAGAACAAGATTTAGAAGCAGTAAATAATTTAGAGAAAGCAAGAAACAACTTTTTTAAAGAAGTTGGTAAAAAGGTAGTTGGACAAACAGAAATATTAGAGCACCTACTCATATCCATTCTTACACAGGGACATTCACTTTTAATTGGAGTTCCTGGACTTGCAAAAACCTTAATAATTAAAACATTGTCAGATGTCTTGGAACTTTCTTTCAATAGAGTGCAATTTACTCCTGACCTTATGCCTAGTGATATAACTGGCACTGAATTAATAGATGTTGATAAGACTTCTGGCGAACGATCTTTCAGATTTTTCAAAGGTCCAATATTTTCGAACATAGTATTAGCGGACGAAATCAATAGAACCCCTCCAAAAACACAGTCAGCTCTACTTGAAGCAATGCAAGAGCATAATGTGACGTCTGGGGGGCAAACCTATGAATTAGATGAGCCATTTTTTGTTTTAGCTACGCAAAACCCCATTGAGCAAGAAGGGACTTATCCCCTACCAGAAGCTCAATTAGACCGATTTATGTTTAGTCTAAATATTGATTACCCCGCAGAGGAAGATGAAATATCCATAGTTCGTGGTACGACAACAATTAATGATGATGAATTAAAACCAATAATGACAAAGTCAGAGATAATATATTACCAAAATTTGGTGAAAAGAGTTCCTGCCTCTGATAACGTGGTGAAATATGCTGTCAAGCTTACCTCTGCAACGAGGCCTCAATCTGAATCAGCACCTGATTTTATTAATGAATCAGTTGATTGGGGTGCTGGACCAAGAGCATCACAACACTTAGTTTTAGGTGCAAAGGCCAAAGCAATCCTAGAAGGTAGACCATCGCCTAACATTAGCGATATCGAATCTCTTGCACTACCAATTCTCAGACACCGTGTGCTGCCTAATTTTAATGCAGAATCTGACGGGCTTAAAGTTGACGATATTATCAATAATTTACTCGATCATCTACGGGTTAAATGAAAAACAAAAAAAAATATCTTCATCCTGAGACTGTAGCTTTGCTTGATACAATGGCATTAAAGGCAAAACTTGTTGTTGAAGGTTATATCATAGGAAAGCATCAAAGTCCCTACCATGGTTTCTCAGTAGAATTCGCTGAACACCGATCTTACGAAACTGGAGATGAGATTCGCCACATCGATTGGAAACTTTTCGGAAAGACTGACAGACTATATGTTAAAAGATATCAAGAGGAAACAAATCTATCATCGCATATCATCCTCGATTCAAGCAATTCTATGTTGTATAAAAGTGGTAACATATCAAAGCTTGCTTATGTTAATTCACTTGTAGCTGCTCTATCGTATTTAATGATTAGCCAACAAGATGCTGTAGGTTTAGTAAAGTTTTCAAATAAAATAAATAAATTTTTACCTCCTAAATCAAAGCCAAGCTACTTAAACCAAATTTTACAACAACTAGATGATGAAGACACCAATAAAGACACAAAAATAGAATTAGTCCTGCATGAAATGGCAGAAAGAATCAATAAACGTGGTCTCATTATTTTATTCTCTGATCTTTTGGATGAACCTCATGATGTTATGAATGGCCTGAAGCATTTTCGCCACAAAAAGCAAGAAGTAATTGTGTTTCATATATTAGATAGAAAAGAGTTTGAATTTGATTTTGATACACGTACTCAATTTCTTGATATGGAAACCGGAGAGCATATCATAACAGAACCATGGCTTATTAAAGCTAATTATAAACAAATAATCCATGACCTGAAAAGTTTTTACAAGAAAGAATGTCAAGAGAATTCAATTGACTATGTACCCATCTACACAGATGAAAGTTTTGATAAGAGCCTAACAGAATATTTGAATAAAAGAAAAAAGTTAAATTAATTATGAAATTGGTCTTTAACATTTACAAACCATATCAGTGAAGCGCTAAGGATGAAGAGAAATCCAGTAGATTTATTTGATGATTGGGCAAGAGCGGGTAAGGATGAACAAATGGCTAAAACCCATGAACAATCTGTATTAAAAATGTTGGATTACATTTATAAAAACTATAATCGAAGTTATACTTTCATAGATGCAGGTTGTGGTAATGGATGGGTTGTGAAAAAAATATCATCACAAAAAAACTGCATAGAAGCTATTGGTGTAGATGGATCAAAAAGAATGATTCAAAAAGCGCGATTAAAAGATCCTAAAAATAACTACTATTGCGATGAACTAATGTCATGGAAACCAGAAAAAAAGGTAGATATAGTCCACAGTATGGAGGTGATATATTACTTTCAAAAACCCCAAAAGCTAATAAAACATATTGTCCAGAATTGGATTAAAGTTGGCGGATTAATTATTGCAGGTGTCGACTGTTACATAGGCAATCCAAAAAGCTATTCATGGGGTGAGGAAATGAATGTACATATGTCCATGATGTCTGGTGATGAGTGGAAAGATATTTTTTCTAATGCTGGATTAAAAGACTGCGAAACTTGGAGCGCTGGAGATGATATAAACCGTCCGAAAACATTAGTTATAACAGGTAAATATTTGCCATAAAAATTCCATATGGTGATTAATTACAGCAATTGAAATAAATATATCTACAAGCATCACTCTAGATAGTTAATTGGATGTAATCTAAAACTACTCACTTTCTGCAACGTCTCTTTTATATCGAATTAATTCTAGATTTTTTTGGTAAGTATCTTTGTTGTCAATATCTATTACCATAACCGATTTTATCTTTTTCTCAGCTTTCCGGTACCAACGTGAGGCTTTTTCCAAATTTTTGTCAAAACCCTCGGAACCATTTAGGTAGTTATCACCGAGACCTTCATATGACCTGGCCATCCCCAGAGCTGCTTCGTAGTCTTCTTCATTATAAAAGAAGGCTTGGTCAAAGGCAACTTCAGCATCTTCAAAACTATTCATTTGATTGTGTATTACACCTAAATTAAAATATAAATCTGCTTTTGTCGTATCGTTTTCTTCATTTTTGATGGCGTTTTCAAAAACCTCAATAGATTTCCCCTTCTCACCAATATCGTAATATGAACTTGCTAATTCTCTAAGAGCCTTACTATTTGAAGGTTGTATTTCAACAGCTTTCTTGTAAAACTTAATAACATTATCTGTAGACTCGCCTGCACTTGATAAAATTTGTGCTGCACTAAAATTTGCATCAAAACTATTTTCACTCTTTTTTACCGCTTTCAAAACCGCAGTTTTAGCAGATTCTTTTTGACCTTTATCAAGATAACATTTAGCGAGGGTGGAAAGTGTGTTGGCATCCTCTGGATTAATAACAGAAGCGTCAAGAAAATGATTAATTGCTACATCTAAGTATTCCATTTTCTTATCAGGGTCATCTTGAATTTTTTTGAATTGTTCTACGCCTGCATTAAACCTATTTGCCCAATAAAATTCTCTGTAGTTATTAACTGCATCTTTCACTGGGATAAAAGAACCTCTTACTTCAATGACTTTTTCGGGGTTTATATTCATGGCTTTTTCAAACATCGAAACCATTTCAGACCACCTCTCATTCTTAGCATGTATTTCAATCGCCATGACCATAGGAATTTCCGGGTTGTCAGGTTCAACGGACATTGCTTTTGGCAACCATTCTTCCGCCTTTTTAAAGTCAGATTGCTGAATCGCGAGTTTGGCTGTTGTGTATTCTTGACTTGAACACGATATTATTCCAAAGCTGAAAATCAGCAGAATGATTACAAACAAAAGGTTCAAGTGTTTCATATGATTATATCCTCCATACATTAATATTTTATGTGGTAGAGCATAATTTAACCGACCCTTAATTATGCATCCAAGAAATTGTGCAATTAAAATTTAAACTCATAATGAGAAGAAAAGACTTCTGCCTTGATTATTTCAATCTTCTTTTTACTAATTTGCGCACCGTTGACTTTTATTATTTCTCCTGCTAAATATGTTGCTATTTTCCCAGCTCTATCTAGTGGTATTTTCCTAGTCAGAGAGGAAAGAAAACCTGCAGCAAACATATCGCCAGCTCCTGTAGTATCTAAAACTTCCACAGGTCTCGCAAGCGTTCTGTAATAGACATCATTATCAAAAACAATGGCTCCTTCCTCGCCTAGTTTAATCGCCCCTGAAGTTACATATTGCATAATTCTTTTAACTGAATTTTCAATTTTTTTGTTATTAAATAAAATTTCCATCTCTGGCTTATTGGCAAAAACAATATCAATACTATTTTTCAACATATTCAAAAATTCCAACCTGTTTCTATTAACAACAAATGGATCAGCAACATCAAATACAATTTTTATATCGTTTTTTTTGCAGAGTGATATTGCTTTTTTTAATGCTGATTTCTGTGTTTCTGTGTCCCACATATAGCCAGTAAAATATAAATATCTTGATTTAGCCAATGTATCCATATCTAAATCGTCCGCGCTGAACTCTCTACAGAGCCCAAGATGTGTGTTCATTGTACGTTCACCATCTGGTGTGACCAAGACTATACTTGAACCAGTTGCACCATCTGATTGAATTATACCTGATCGAACACCAGAATTTTTAATTTGATCAAGATATATGCTACCAAACTTATCATTACCGATTTTTCCTTGGATAAATGAATCAATTCCAAGACCAGAACATGCAATAATCGTATTTGGAGCAGACCCACCTGGACTATAAAATATATTTGCACCTTTAAAGTATTTGATTATTTCCAGCTGGTGGTCTCCGCTTACTAGCTCCATCGTGCCCTTGTTCATTTCTAACCTTATTAGATCCTCCTCTTGAACATTAATAACTATATCAATGAGTGGATTGCCTATACCAAAAATTGTGTGTTTTCCTATCAAAATTACTTATCTGAATTTGTTGATGTGTTAATATTGTTTTAACAAAATTAGCGTTTTTTATTGATTTTATTCCATTAAAGATTGTTTGAGAAAAAAAATATAAAATGTTGCTACAGCTAAACTAAAAAAGTATATTTTATTATAATGAATTCTAAAACCTTCGCAATTATTACTGATGTTCATTCAAACTTAGCGTCTCTTAAAAAAGCGCTCAATTTAATTGATCAGAGATCTGACGTAAATCAAGTCATTTGTTTAGGAGATTATTTTGCTCTAGGTCCTGAACCTGAAGCAACACTAGTTGAGCTTAAACGTATCAACAATTGTATTTTTATCAGAGGCAATCATGATAGGTATTTGATCGAGAAATTATGGGAAAGCGAGTCTCCTTCGTTGGAAGGAATGGATCCGAATGATCCAATATGTCAAGCTATTGTTGGTAATGAGAAATGGACTGCGGAATTACTTGGAAAAGAAGGTCATGATTTTTGTTCTGAAATGAAGATTTCACATTCTGAAATAGTCCATAACACCTACATTGATTTTACACACGCATATTTTGAACGAGATGAAAAACCACCCTCTATTGAGGAAGCATTAACTTGGCGCGATGATATCGCAAAACAAAATCCTAATATTGAACAATTTATATTTGTGCATGGCCATGTACATGTACCTCGTCATCAAGTAATTGAAAACCTGACTATTCTTTGCCAAGGCGCTACTGGGCTTCCATTTGATAGAGATCAACGTGGAGCAGTGGCCTTCTTAAAAATTGAAAATAACAAAATCGATTGGGATGTTATTAGATACGACTATGACCACGATGAAACATCTGCACAATTAGAAAAACGCAAACCTCCTTTTTACATCAATTTAAAAAATACAATAAAATTTGCCTCAATCAGAAATGACCTCTAGGTCATATCAAATAAATTGTAAGTAACCATGTGAAGCTAAGATTTTGGTAATATGTATTATTTTGATAATTGTGCAACTACTCCTGTTAAACCTGAAGTTTTAGATTTATTAAATCAGATTAATAATCAAATATATGGAAATGCCTCATCCATATATTCATCAGGTAAAAAATCAAGAGCTCTAATTGAAAAAGCGAGATATCAAGTTGCAAGCTCTATAAAGGCTGATCCTGAACAAATTATTTTTATGAGCGGAGGCACAGAGGCCAACAACCAAGTTCTTTGGTCACTTTTAGAAAAAGATCGTCCACATGTCATTTCAAATCAAATAGAACATTCCGCCGTAAATGAGGTACTAAACCATCTCAGTAAATTTGGTGTGGAGCACACATTTGCTGATCTAAATTGTGATGGTACAGTATCTGTTGATTCAATACTAAACAATATAAAGAGGAATACATCATTAATTTGCCTCATGATGGCTAATAATGAAATTGGGAGCATACAACCGTTAAATGAGGTTGTTCAGATTGCGAAAGAAAAAGGAATTATGGTGCATACTGATGCGGTTCAATGCATGGGTAAAATAGAACTGAATGTTTCAAAACTTGGAGTTGATTTTTTAACTTTATCTGCACATAAATTTTATGGTCCAAAAGGTGTTGGGGCTCTATACGTTAGAAATCCTAGAATGATGAATCCTCTTATTTTAGGGGGCGGACAAGAGAGAGGTCTTCGTGCCGGCACAGAAAGTGTTGCTCTTATTGCGGGAATGGGACTTGCATGTAAAATAGCTTATTCTAACTTAAATAATCATAAAAAGTTATTGAATGATCTTGAAACATATTTTAAAACTCAGCTTAAAAAAATTACATCAAAGGTAATCTTTAATGGTAATCAAAGGAAAAAAATTCCTGGTTTGATCAATATTTCATTTCCTGGTCATCAATCTAACATGATGATGGCTGCGCTCGACAGAGCAGATATTGCCGTATCCAACGGCTCAGCCTGCGCATCTGGTATAGTTAAACTCTCTCCAGTGCTATCTGCGTTAGGTTTAAAAGATGATTTAAACTTATCATCTATAAGGTTTAGTTTTGGCGCCTTTAATACAAAAAAAGAGATTGACTATCTTATAAGAGAATTAAAACATATTTTAAATTGAAATGGATAAAGTTGTCATAGGAATGAGCGGCGGGGTGGATAGTGCAGTGGCCGCTTCCATCCTTCTTGAAAAAGGTTTTGAGGTGGAAGCTGTTTTTATGAAAAACTGGGAAGACGAATCAGAATTTTGCACATCCGCAAGTGACTATAATGATGCATTACAAGTTTGTGACAGATTAAATATTAGATTGCATTCTGTAAATTTTACAAGAGAGTATTGGGATCGCGTTTTTGAAAGTTTTTTAGAGGAACATAAAAAAGGTCGAACACCAAATCCAGACATTTTGTGCAATACTGAGATAAAATTTAGAGAGTTTTTAAACTACGCACTAGATTTGGGCGCTTCAAAAATAGCAACAGGACATTATGTACGTAGAACTAGTGTCGGGGAAAAAGTCATATTAAAAAAAGGTATAGATGAAAGAAAGGACCAGAGCTATTTCCTCTATGGACTAAATCAAAAACAAATTTCAGATTCAATTTTCCCGCTCGGGGATTTCACCAAAGAAAAAGTTAGGCTAAAAGCTAAAGAACTTGGTTTTTATAATTATAACAAAAAAGATAGCGTAGGAATTTGCTTTATAGGAAAAAGAAATTTTAAAGATTTTATAAAAAGATATTTGCCACTTGAGCCTGGTTCAATGAAAACTACGAATGGAGATTTTGTGGGTGAGCATGACGGTTTAATGTATTATACAATTGGACAACGTAAAGGACTTGGTATCGGAGGTGGTTTTTCAGAATTATCAGAACCATGGTATGTAGTAGGCAAAGATTTAACAAATAATGAGCTGATTGTTTGTCAAGGTCGTAGCAATAGTGCTCTGTACCATAGATATGTACAATGCTCTGAGTTGAATTGGATAGCAGGTTCCCCTCCATCAAAGAGAGGTTTAAGTGCAAAAGTTCGCTATAGGTCTAAAGACAAATCTTGTACTATAATATCTTTAAATAACGACAAAATAGGTTTAGAATTTAAAGAGCCATGTTTTGGATTAACACCTGGGCAGTCAGTTGTTCTGTACGACCAGGAGATATGTTTAGGTGGCGCAGTAATTGATTCTTATTATAATGAATAAAATTTTGTTCTCTTCTATTTTTCAAAAACCCATTGTATATTAAATTAGTTAATATATGATGCGCTCAAAAAACACCATTTTCTCCACTTTTATAATCTTATTTAACTTGTGTTACGGACAGTTTCGATCAGAAATCCCTTTGAAAAGAGTCCCCTCCAATCTAAATGGTCAGCTTGATTCAGATCAGTATTTTAGTATTTTCGATTTAGATAAATTTGAGATTAATCAATCTTTTAACATGTCTATGATAACAACAGGTGTAGAGTCTTTTTCATTGCTTAGCTTTTCAAATCAGATGTCATACAGCCTAATGAAAAATTTGAAATTAAACGCTAATGTAACTATTTATAACAATCCATCAGTTTTTCAAAATCGGAACTCCATATCCGGTTTGGATGTAGCATACAATGCTGGATTAATTTTTCAACCAACCAAAAACTCTTTTTTGAAAGTTCAAGTTATAAAGTCACCTCAACAACAACAGTATCAAAATTTTTCACCCTTCAACATTGGTCATTCAGAATAAGTGTCTCCGAGAAAATTAAGTAAAAAAAAGAGGAAGCAAAATCAACAACATCTAACTCTAAACGCCGCGATAGGAATTACAGGAGTTTTATTACTTGGTTTTATTTATTCCTTCACACAAAATAGCGCATATAATGGAGTACCTATCGATGTTAACTTTCCAGAGCAACAATCTCCAAGAGAGCTTGCAGCTAGTGTTTACAAAAAAAAACCAATACACAAGGTTAAAGTAGAAATTCTAAACGGATGTGGAATTAAAGGTATAGCGGCAAAAACCGCAGAATTTTTGCTCTTGGAGCACCAGGTAGATGTTGTAAAGACAGCAAATGCAGATAGTCATAATCATCTCAAAACACAAATAATTGGAAGAAATGAAAAAATTGAGGGTATCGCATTGATTAGTGAATCTTTTGGGGTTCCGTTGAATGATAAAGCTATTATTACTCACGTACCTGATGAAACTCTTGGTGTGGACGTTACTGTGATTATTGGAAAAGATATAGACACCTTCAGCAAGGTCTTTGATTATATTTCAAAATAACTCCCCATGATTGCATCCAACAAGGGTTTTATTGACGATCAACCTCTCCTACAAGAAATCATTAAACTTGCTACGGAAAAAAAAGCGAAACATCTTGTCATACTAGACTTGAGAGGCATTTCTTCCATCACAGATTATTTTTTAATATGCCATGGAGATTCAGAGCCACAGGTAAAAGCTATCACAGATCATATCAGGAAAGGAACTAAAAAAAAACCAAAACACCTTGAGGGATATGAAAATCAGAACTGGATCTTATTGGACTATTTTGATGTCGTTGTTCATATTTTTAAAAAAAACGAACGTGAATACTATGGCATCGAAAGACTGTGGGCAGACGCACCTACAATGGAATTAAGAGATGCAACAAATTAAATCAGAATTAAAAAATGAAATTAATAAAGTTTTAAATTTGTTATCGTATCCGATTAAGGATATTATGTTAGCTCCGCCTAAAATTAATGGGTTTGGTGACCTTAGTACCAATATTGCACTGGTATTGTCCAAAGATTTAAAAGTCCCTCCAATTGAAATAGCTCATATGATTTTTGGTAAACTAGATCAGGCTAAATTAAATAATATCGATACAGTATCTGTTAGTAAACCGGGATTCATAAACTTTAAGATATCTAATGAATACTTGCAATCTCAAATTTCTATTATCAACAAGGCCTCAGACAAATACGGCAGGGGTCTGAATGGCATCGGCAAAAATGCCAATGTTGAATTCGTAAGTGCGAACCCCACTGGACCTCTTACAATTGGACATGGTCGTAACGCAATATTAGGCGATGTTGTGTCAAACATTTTAGAATGGCAGGGCTATGATGTAACAAGAGAATATTATTTCAATGATGCAGGACGACAAATGAGAGTCTTAGCAAAATCAGTAGAAGTATTATATTTTAATCTTTTAGGGAAAAATATTCCATTCCCTGAAGAAGGTTACAAAGGAGATTATCTAAAAGACATTGCAAAGCACATACTTGAAGAGGACGGCAAAAGCCTAAGTAAAGGTTCGCCAATCTTTAGAGAAAAAGCAGAGAAAATAATTTTTAACCAAATTAAAACCTCATTAAGTAGACTTGGTGTTAAGTTTAATAATTTTATCAATGAAAAAATGTTCTACGATAATGGGGATATAAAACGCCTTTTAGAGGAGCTTGAAAAAAAGAAACTAGTTTACTGCAAGGACGGAGCGACTTGGTTTCAAACATCATCTCTTGGTAGTGACCAAGATCGAGTTTTTTTAAAAAGTACTGGAGAGCCAACATACAGAGTTCCTGATACTGCATACCACATAAATAAAGTCAAAAGAGGATATGACCTCATTGTTGATGTGTTTGGTGCAGATCATACAGACACATATCCAGACATAATTGTGGCTCTGAAATCCTTGGGTTATAAAACTGACCACATCAAAGTTCTCATTTACCAATTTGTTACACTACTTCAAAATGGTAAAAAAATCAAAATGTCTACTAGGAAAGCTGATTTTATAACCCTTGACAAGTTGGTGCATGAGGTGGGTTCAGATGTTGTTCGATACTTTTTTTTAATGCGAAGCATGAATACCCACCTAGATTTTGATTTGAATCTTGCTCGTGACCAATCAGACAAAAATCCAGTTTTTTATCTACAATACGCTTATGCTAGGATTTGCAATATAATCAAACGTGCTCAAAGTTTAAAATTATCAATCGATACAGATTATGACCTCTCTCTTTTAAATGAAACATCTGAAATAGTATTGATTAAATACATGACAAGATTTCCAGAATTTATTGATAATGCATATAAAAGTTTAGAGCCTCAAATCATTGCAATTTACCTTCAACAACTCGCCACCCATTTTCACAAGTTTTATGGTGAATGTAGAGTAATCAATGATAATCATAAAATTACACAAGCGAGGCTAAATTTAGTTAAAGCCGTCAAAGTTGTTCTTGGAAATGGTTTCAACATTTTAGGTATCTCTGCACCAGAAAAAATGTAATGATTGATTTCATTCAATCAGAAATACAATTTTTTGCACTTTGTCTAACAACATTATTTACTCTTACAAACCCTATTGGCATTGCACCTTTGCTAGTTGTAATGACTGAAAGATTTACTGAAAAAGAAAAAATTAACATTGCAAAAAAGGGTTCTTTCACTGCCTTTTTTACACTTATTCTATTTTCACTACTTGGTTCCCTTATTTTTACCTTTTTTGGAATTACAATTGAAGCATTTCAAATAATGGGAGGGATCCTATTTTTTAGAAATGGGTTGAAAATGCTCGAGGCAAGAATAGGTAGGTCGAGAACGACACCTGCTGAACAAGAAGAGTCACAAGAAAGTGATGATATTGCGGTAAGTCCTATTGGCATTCCTTTAATAGCTGGTCCAGGAGCAATAACTGCTACCATGCTGTTATCTAGCCAGACCCCCCAAATATATAGCTACGCAACATTGGGGTTTGCTATTACAATTGTATTATCAATCGTTTACATTATATTAAGAAATGGTACCATGCTAATAGATTTGTTAGGTACTTCAGTTATGAGAATAATACAAAGGCTAATGGGTTTAATTCTTTTGGTAATTGCCGTACAATTTGTAATAAATGGGGTTTTGTCTATTATAAAACCATTGATCTAATGATTATTTTAGCAACAACATCTTTTGTACACTTACCTCCTGACCAGCTTGAATATATAAAAAGTAAACTCCTGCACTAGCCTCATGACCTAAATCACCAATACCATTCCATGTGTAGGTATGTCGTCCTGGTTTTAGGTTTTTGAAAACGTTATGTTTAACTGTTCTTCCAAGTATATCAATTACTGTGATGCCCACATTCCTTGTGTTAGGAAGGTCGTACTCAATGAAGGTTACAGGGTTGAATGGGTTAGGATAATTTTTATATACCTGAAATTTTTCAGGTAGGAAATTAATATTTAGGTGTGAAACACCTTCCAACAAAACTTTTCCATATGAATCAAAGAAGTGGTATTGGATTGTTCCTGAAAACTGATCCGATGCATTTTTAGGTAAATATATAGCTATAGCTGAGTCAATACCATTATCATTAGCAAATGAAAATTGAACAATTTCATTTGAGGGGTCATAAGCTTTAAAAATAAAGCCTTCATTACTAAAATTTGAAACATATGATTCTTTAAGGTCAATATCCGTATCACCAATTAGCAACTCACCCATTGATGATAATTTTGGAGTAGGTATTAAGAGGCAAGATCCCTTACCAGTAATATCTAGCGAACTTTCTGAACGAATTAATGATCTAGTTGTATCGAAAGAAAGGTTAAAATACCTCCACTGCCACATTTTTGCAAAAGCTGATAAGTCAGTTAAATCACTATTCCCATCAGGTGTAGGACGAACATAGGGTGGTTCATTCTCAAACGGCCCAAGATCAACCAAAGGCCACTTTTTATTAAAAATCAATATATCCTCGACAGTTAAATCGTAGTCGTAATTCAAATCACCCCAGAGTTGTGAATAAAAGCGAATAGTATCATTCATTTGTAAAGTATTGTATGCAATTGCACTGTCAAGAACAACCAACACAGTATCCAAACTTGTAAGAACGTTGCTAAGAATAATCGTAATCAGAGAATCATCATAACTATGATCATAAAAAAGATCATCTTGTAGCCTTGATTTAGCCTCTATCCTATAACTATAAAGTGGCCTATTAAATTTTATTTTTATTGTATCTGTATATAGGACGGAGAGAAAATCAGAAGTATCAGCAAAAAAATCTGGATTAATTGCATTGATAGTTGGAACTGAATTATCAAAGTAGATCCCATCTGTTTTTTGGATATGAGATTTATTACTCGCTAAGTCAACTGCTTTAATATAGGTATTATATAAAATATTTTTTTGCAAGGACAAACCCTGGATAGTTAGACTGTCCGTGCTGTCGGTCCTAGTCCAACTAAGAATATCAGTGGAATCTTCATATGTGCCGATAGCCAACTGGTAATAATCAATACCAACATTATCAGAAAATTCAGACCATCTATAACTAAGTCTTGTAGAATCTGGAGTTTGGTCTAAATCTATTAACCAGTAACCATCAATTATCGATCCTGTATCAGGTATCTCAGTATCAATCGTGATACCATCTCCCCAAATAGTATCTGAGTAATTACCTACGGAGTCCCTTGTGAATGCTCCGCCAAAATATTTAGAATTATTCGATAGGCTTAAATTGTTCCATCCACCATAATTATCATCTGCCACAGACGCCCAGTCATTAATATTAGCATTGTTTGAATCTGACCCTAATCCATAATAGGACTCGCGTATCCCTGATGTGGTATCTTCATGTTCCCAATATAAAGTTATTGAGTCTGCAATATTATAATATGGGATATCCAATTCATTAGCTCCCTCCCTAATGTTTTTTATTTCAGGCGGAGTATTATCAATTATAATTTTTGTTCCATCTGTTGTTTCAGTAACCTGACTACCGATATTACCAGCAGAATCAGCAAAAGTTACGCTGTAATCGACTAAGCCATCACTATCTTGTTCTTTCACAGTATAAATCCCACTCCATTCAGCACCATCCTCACTAAATGTTTGAACAACCGAATCACTAGATATAATAAAAATTGGTGAATTCAATCCCTCACTCGATCTAAATGATATTGTAATTACATCTGATTTGGTTGCCCACTTGTTTCCAAAAACATTGTTTGAACTAATACTTAAATTTGTGAGTACTGGTAAAACTTCATCTATATGTATAATCCTGTTATCACTGTTTCCAATTGTCACATTACCTGCCCTATCTGATATTGACATGGTGAATGTCACATCAATATTTTCAGAATATTCCTGAATAGATTCAAATGTGTTTTCATCGATTCCTACCGTTAATGGACCATCAATTGGTATATTTGTAATTTCAATTGGATCTCCAAGGTCAACATAATCTGTATTACCAAAATTTACCCTTGGCTGCAATCTACCCCCAACTAAGGATTGATCATCTAGAGGCAACGATACACTCAGAAATATGCTATCACTAGATGAGTTCCAATACCCAGGTATTATATTACCTCCAGAGGAATAAGAAGAATCTAAGGTGAATTGGGCAGGAGGAGTCATATCAAAAAGAATACTAGTGCCATCTGTTGTAGATATAATGGCACCTCCATCATTTCCCACAAGATCAGAAAAAATTATTCGAAAAGGGATAGCGCCTTCATCTTCACTTCCATCCAAAATTCGTTTAGATTGATATGTAGATAGAATTCCATCTAAAAGATTTATTTCTGAAACAATACCAGCAATTGAAACTGATATATTGCTAAGTGATTCACTTGATGTGAAATCTAAAATGAGAGTATCGCCTAGGACTGCCACGCCGTCATTATTCACATTAGTCGAATGAAAAGAAACTGGGCTCATTGTTGGGACTGTACCATCATACCAAACTGATGAACCATCATCAGTTCCAATCACCTGTCCAGTGCTATTGCCTGCAGAGTCTATAAGCGTAATGGAGAAAGTAATATATCCGTCTGGGTCGTCCTCAGCCAGTTCGTAAATACTATAAAACTGAAGGCCATCTTGTTCATATTCAACGCTAGAACTGAGTATTTGCACCTCTAAATTTCGCTGTGGTTCCGAGGCGGTAAAAAATAATGAGTCTAAATCCCCGATTCCTGCTGAATCTATCATAGAATTAGTTGATTTCATTCTAATATTAGTCAAAAAAGGAAATGTTCTGTCGTATTTTACGTAACTCTGATCCGTTGAGGAGTTAGCACTCGGACCAGTTGCTCCACCTAAGTCAGTATATTCAATATTAAAGCTTATAGGACCTTCATCATCATTTTCATTTAATACGCGAAATCCAGTGTAAAAAGCTGCACCGTCATCGGTATGATCAGAGCTTGTTCCAGAAATAATTATATCCAAATTGTCTAATGGTTCGTTAGCATTAAATTTTACATAAACAGTATCACCTTCCTTAGCCCATGTGGTATCGTCATTACTAGAATAAATAGTTACCGCCAGTAATTCTGGAGGCACAATATCATGATTAACATAACTGTCATCCGTGGTGGATACTACTTGAATACCTGAATTTGATGCCCTGTCTTTAAAATCTATGGTGTACGATAAAATGCCACCCGGCTCATTCCCACTTAAATTTAATGTCCCCTTAAAAATATCTCCCTCCTGAGTTAACACAGCTGTTTCACCAGCAATCGTTACTATAAGTGATTCAAAAAGTAAGGGTTCAGTGGAGGTGAATAATAAAATAACGTCATCCCCGGTTACTGCAATAGATGAATTATTGCTATTAGTAGATGATATGCTAACCTCATTCAATAGCGGCAGGGTTTTATCAAAAATAACCGTTGAAGAATTACTTGTTTCTGAAACCACCTGGCTTTCTAATCCTACAGAATCTGTGACAATTATTTGGAAGTTTACCTGCCCCTCGGGATCCTCATTTTTCATTTCATACACAGCAACATATTTCTCAGATCCTAAATCAGAGACGTCTGCTGTCTGATTAGACACAGTTACTGACTGTTGCGTTAATAATTCACTTCCTATGAATGTTACTAATATGCTGTCACCTACTTTTGCCCATGTTGAATCGGAATTATTAGATATAATTCTTACTAGATCTAAAGTTGGACGAGTATTATCAAAAACAACAACAGAGCCATCGGTAGTCATAGATGTACCTTCTTTTGGGTTCCCGGCTAAGTCTAAAATTTCATTTATTTGAAAAAACACCACTCCTTCTGGTTCTTGCTCCTGTAAAGTATAAGTACTGCTCCACTTGTTCCCACCTTCAAAATTGATATTTGTATTATTCCCAAAGATCATTACAGACGGCTCTTGAATAGCCTCATCAGTTTTTATCGTAACAGTGATCTGGTTTCCCACTGTAGCTAGAGTAGTGTCCGAAAAGTCTGATTTATAAGAAACATGCGTTATGTTTGGTGAAACTTCTTCAATTGTAATCAAATTCTCGCTTTCTAATCCATTTTTTTGATTACCTGGAATGTCGAAAACAATTGCACTTGTTGTAATGATCGCTCCCTGATCAAAACCAGTAATTGATCTTATTGTATTCTCTTCAAAAGAAATTATCTTGCTTAAACCAACTTCATCAGGTTCTATGATAAATTGTTCTCCTAATTCTTCAAATTCTCTTTCTCCAATTTTAACTAAGATCTGGACTCTACCATTATTTAATGTTGTATCATTGTCTATTGGTACTGTTACACTCAGCTCTGTGTTTGTTGAATTCCAGAATAACGCTACCTCGTTACCCCCTTTTGAACTAACTGTTCCCAATGTAAAATCTTCAGGAGCAGTTTTATCAAAAATTATATAGCTATCATTTGTTGTGGATACCACTATATCTCCATTGTTTCCGGCTGAATCTGAGAAAACTAACTCAAAGACCACGACACCTTCTTCATCTAGATCAGAAAATATATATTCATGGTTTATAGTTCTGGGGTCTACCCAATTCTCTGCAACATTATTACTATTAATGGTGAGATCAAGTGTCAAAAGATCCTCCGAAGAACTAATATTTATTAGGCCCTTTTCACCGCTCTTGGCCCAATTTTCATTCCAATCATTATTTGTAACGAGCTCAACTTGTGTCAACTCCGGTTTTGTTTTATCAAATAAGACGCTGCTCCCATCATAGGTTGAATTCGCTCCCGCCGCAGGGTTGCCTCTTGTATCTATAAAGTCCTCTATTTCAAAAGGAATGATTCCCTCTGAATCATCTGAACTCATCACATATATCGCCTCCCATATAAAACTTTCTGGGTTAGAAAGTGTAGCCTCATTATTTGATATATTAACAACTGGTGCACTGATCAATTCATCAGCTGTAAAACTGATCTTTATCTGATCACCAACTTTTGCCTTTGTTGAATCATCATTGCTTGAATGAATATGTATTAAAGAAATGGTTGGGGGTATTTGATCTATTACGAGTTGACTTGTACTAGCATCTCCATACTTTTGGTTACCGGGTCTGTCAAAGAGTATTGCCTTAAATTTTATCGTGTCTTCCTCCGCAAACCCAGTTATAGATTCAATATCAGAGCCTGTTATTGTTACAACTTTATCACTTCCAACATCGCTTTGATCAATCTCAAATAATCCCCCAACTATTTCCCAGTCATTTGAAGCTACTTTCGCTAGAATCTGAATCTTACCTTTGATTAAAGTGGTATCATTTTCTGCAATGGGTATTGAGATATCAACACTTGTATTTGTTGAATTCCATGTGTCAATTATTTGATTCCCCCCTGAAGCTGATACAGTTCCTGTACTAAAATCCTCAGGAGGAGTTTTGTCAAAAACAACCCAACTCTGATCGGTTGTGTTTACAACATTAATACCATCATTACCTGCAGAATCAGAGAAGCTGATATTAAAATTGACAAGACCCTCATTATCTGAATCTGAAAATTTATGTCTGGTACTGAATATCGAACTGTCAATGACTATCATTTCTGCTTGTTGCCCCTGAATTGCAGCCTCTTTGTCTAAGATAGCTTCAGATCCTGTTATAGAAATCATTACTGTATCGCCCACCATAGCCCATTTAGTATTATTGTTGCTGGAAAAAATTGACACGTCATCCAGCTCTGGTTTTGTCCTGTCATACCTAACGGCTGAAGCTCCGCTACCAACTAATCCTCCATTATAAACTCCGCTATTGCCTAAATAGTCGGTAGCAGAAGATTGTAAAGTATTTATCAGCCCCTCTGGCTCGGTTCCATTAAAAGTATACTTTGATTGAAACTGCCTTGCTGATAAAACTGATTCGGAGGAACTATTTCCATCTATAGTTATCTCTGGCAAGTTAACATCTTCTGGGTAAGTTAATGATATCGTTATTGTATCTCCCGTTTTTGCTAAATGAGAAAATGTGTTATCAGACTCAAAACTAACAAGTGTGGGAGCTTCTGTTTCTATGTCAATTTCTAATGTAGTAGTACTTGTATTGCCATCTGCAAAATTACCAGCCTCATCGAAAAGTCTTGCAGAAAATTCTGCAGTTGCAGAATGAGCAAATTCTGGTATTGTTTCAAATGAATCTCCAAGTGCTGTAAGAGGTAGTATGCCTGGACCAGGTGGAATCTCTACTATTTCAATTCTATCGCCAATCGGTGTAAAACTATCATTTCCTAATATCTTGGATAATATCTGAAATTTTGACCCTATTATTGCGTTTGTGTTTAGGACTTCTTCTTGAAATCTAAATTCAGAATCCTGAACAAAACTGGCATTGATAATATTTGCAGAATTATTTGTTGTTGTTAGGTCACTAGAAACTAAACCAGTTGATTCGTCAAATTTCCAATATCCTACTAGTCCTGCTTCTTGACCTGTTAAATCAATAGTCTTATAGGCTTTAATCTGGTTTTCACTTTTGGTTACATTCCAAAATCTAACTTCATCCATTAATCCGTCAAAATAACGGTATTGGCCTTCGTCATAATCGAAGCGACCAAGGGTTAAATCGCCTGAAAACCCACTCCAGTCTACGGGCCCACTATAACCACCTCTCGAGTCAACAAGAATTCCATCCCTGTAAAGCTTTAAAGTACCATTTCCAAAGGTTACAGCAAAATGAGCCCATGTATCAACAGGCGCAGAAGCAACTACATGCTGAATATCACCGAATGCCGATTGCTCAGTTCTGAGGTAAAACCTCCAGCCACCTGAGTATAAAAATGCTCCAAAACCGGATTGATTTGTACCTTCATCATAATTTCCAAAATCAAGAAAACCCTCGAAATTTTCAGAACTTCTTACATTGATATAAGCTTCAAAAGTAAAGTTATAGTCAACACGATACTCATTACGCATTGGTATGCTGGCATATCCTGTAGTTCCGTTAAATGAGATAGAATTCCCTGTCTCGTATTCGAATGCAATTACTGTAGTATCACTGGGTACCATCACATCTACTTGAACCTGATCGTCAGAGGAACTCCAGATTCCCACTGCACCATCTGTGCCTAAGGATAATACATTATCTGTTATGACTGGAGAAACCGGGCCAGTTACATCAATGAGGACATTACTATTATCTGTAGTCTTTCTACATGTTGGGCCGGATATACCGTCTGATGTAAAATCAATTACGAACGAAATTGGACCATCAGTTGCATCATCAGGAACAATATACGTCGCTGTATAATCGTTTAGAATATTGCTCAGTTCTACTTCGCTTGAATTGATGAGCACAAAGGGGGAACCTGGATCTGGATTATTTGGTAATTGAAAAGCTAATGATATTGTATCTCCAGGTATAGCTTTTTGTGGATCTTCATTGCTAGAAAATATTGATGCTTCGGCAATAGATTGGACAACATCAACTCTCACATTATCCACATGCCAATTATCAATATAATAGGAATTCGATCCGTATGTTTCCCATCTAATTTGTAATGTTTGTCCCATTGTAGCATAGAAAGATTCCGTTCTTGGAAATATATCAACTTGATCTCCGCTGCCACTACTTATTTCATAATTTAAAACTCTTATCCAGTTTGTACCATCGCTGTTATACTCAATATTCATACCATTATAATGCACATCAGAAGGGAACCCGTCGAGAGCTATTTGGAACCTTACTATTACATTTGTTGTGTCGCCAACGTTTATGATGGGCGAATACATGTAATGACCACTATACGGATGATCGTTAGTGCCAGATTGAGCTGGCCCCCAATAATAAGTTGGTGCGGGGGGAGTTGTATTAAAGCTAGTAGACCAAGTAGAAATTCTCCACTCACCTGTATTTGGCGGATATTGAGATGGGTCTGGTATAAACTCCCACCCATTGTATGGGAAACTAGAGACATTGTCGAAGGTCTCATTCAACAATTCTTGGCTGAATACGTAGGTAGTTACGCACAAAAATATAATCTTAATTTTCATTGGACTACTATTTCAGCACCTCTATCGCCATTCACATTGATTTGATTGTCATCATAATCAATGATTCTGCAATTTTCTAAATTGTAGTGTATACTGTCAATTCCGGAACTTAAGGGGCTAAGAATTATATCAGCCAAATGCCCTGTGCCCTCGACCTCTTTTTTTAACGTATCCAAAAAGTAGGTGTAAATATCAACCTGATTAGTACCATCATATGTATACGTGAACAATGGTATAGATTGATTAGTGTCAGTGATAAATAGCCCCGGTAATATTGTATCTAATTTTAACATATCATCAGGGAACGTTAATTGTACGTGTACTCCGGAAAAGGGTTCTGTTGAATCTTTTTCAAAGACTATGTAAGAACCAATTAAAACTGAATCTGATTGTGATATAGTTTGTGTTTTTGGATAAAATACAAATGTGGGAGCGCCGATACCTCTTTCCTGATTAGCTTTAAAATCTACAGGGTTATCAAATATCTTATCGTATATGGTGCATGAAGTAAATAATATAAGAAAAAATATTTTACAATTGTTTTTTTGCACCACGGTTTATCTTGTAGGAGATACGCTTGTCGCTCTCCCTTTTTGGTATATATTTGTATATGGCCTAGGACCAAAAACCCATGCATGTATGGTGTTTGATATCCACCCTATCAATGATGTACCAGCAAGCGTAATGGCCATCTTACTATAGAGAACGTGATTACTCCAATCTATTTCTGCTGCATTTCTATAAAATGAAACCTTTTTTTCATCGTCTGTTTTATTATACAGATCAGAGTTATTTAAGAAGCTCTTTGCTGACTTATCATAATTGTTATAACTGAAGATAAAAGCCGATATCAGAGAAAATTCTATCCCCCCCCAGATACCTGCTGATAATATGTTGCCGGAATACATCTGGCCCCATCCTGGTACCAAAAAGCTTCTTAAAGCTGCTCCTAAAGGTGTTTTATCATGTTTTATTTTTTCTGGATCTAAAAATAAAACAGATTTTCTTTTTTGCTCCCACTCATTTTGTATTTCCGTCAAAATTTTGCCAACCCATAGATTCAACTCATTAAAAATTCTATCTTCATAGTTACTAACATTAATCATTCTTCTACTTATTAAACCTCCAGATAGAGTATTAAAAAATAATCCCTCAATAACAAGCTTATCACCTTCATATTTAATATCATTATATACGACATAATCAACATTATAATTTTCACCTAAATTTTTAATTTTTTCCATATGCTTTCCAGCAGGATTTAGTTCAATTTTAATATCTTGAAATATATCAGGGACGTGGGTCTGAAAATTAAACGAGGCTTGTTCAAAATTTTGGGTTAAAGATTCGTCAATTCCAGATATGGGCTCATTAAGTTTATTTAGAACTAAATACGTTCTGCCTTGGTCCATAGCCCATGCTGCATAAAAAACTGAAAAAAGTATGGTGAAAATATATTTCAAGGTAATTACTTTGAATTCAATGATTTTTTTAACAAGTAGTTATATTTTTTTGGCTGATCAACAACAATAGTTTGTTCATCAATAATCTCTCCAATCTTAAAAACCCGTAGTTCATGATTCCCCGCTTCTAATCTCAACCTTATCGATTGCGCGTCCCATTGATGTTCACCGTTTAATTCAAAGACTAAACTTTTTTCCTCAGTCACAAACTTGCATTCATAAATTGGGTTCATGAAAAAATCTAATTCAATAGCTTGCGCGGAGTTAACTAGAACGTCATATGTTATGGGTGCATAGCCATTTTTTTTTATTTCAAATTTATGTACACCCGGCGAAATACGTTCATTTCTTATTGGCGAAATTCCCAGCTTTACACCGTCTAAATAAACTTCAACTTTCTTCGGAATTGTGTTGATGTCTAGTTTAACCTGAGCAAAGACAAATGGCGCACTTAGGAAAAAGAAAATTAAACTCAAATTCTTCAAAACCTTAATCTCCGTGTGTCAATTTGTAAATATTTTTCATATTAACTAGCCTTAGATCAGAGCGATTTATCCAGCCTTCCATTTTTATATTTTTATCATTAGAAAGTTCTACTTCGATCGAACCAAAATATTCTCCAGGTGTTACTCTATCGACAGAAATGATCTCACCTTGCTCTAATAAGAATAGAGTTTCTGATCCAATATCAGGTCCGTCTCGAAAATGAACATTACTCTTATTTGTCATGTAGAGAGGCTCTTTCATCTCTTCACTTGGCCCCAGTGCAATATCTAACTGAATTTTTCTTTCTTCCTGAAAATCGAGTTTTCTTTTGAAAGGTTTAAAGATCAAATTATCTCCGGCAACTAAACGTAAATGATCGGCGAATCTATATTCACCAGGGACTGCTATTTGGTAATAGCCAAATTCGTTTGAACTAGTTTGGTAAATAATATTGTCAAAGTTTTGAATAGATATATCAACTTCAGATATGATACTATCATTAGTATTAAGACGTGTATAACCTGAAACAATTAACTGCCCAATGCGGATAGTCTTTGTAGGAAGTAAAATTCGACCAAATTGTATTCCTTTAAAACGTACATTAAGAGGATCAAAGTTGCGGTCCTGAGGAATTATTTTAATTAAATTTGTTTTGTCCCTTATGTCTAATACTCCTTGAGGAAGGTAGGCGAGAAACTCTTTTGGTGCTTCTTGCAATATGGATATTACTGGATGAGCGGTATCACCCTGAGAGTAGACTTTAAATAGAATGTTTTCAGGGATTGCTCCCTCATATTTTATCGGTAAAATTAATTGTATCTCACCATATTCGTAGGTTACGGATATTAGAGGTTGTCTATCATTGTATATGACATCCGGATACAATGGGGCTTTGAATGATACGCAACTAATTAACATACTAATAGCTGCAATTAAATAAACCTTTTTTGCCTCGATTAGAAAAACCATTATCCTCTTAAAACTCAATTGAATATTTCAAAGTGAACAGCACGCCTACCTATCTCTATACTCTAATTAAAGTTTAAACTCTATTCTCTGTTTAATCCAAGAATTTCATAAGTAGAAAAATTATTTCTAATTTTTTGATATTGCTCAGGTTCATCATCAAAAATATTTTTCAACTACGTTAACTAATTTTTTAGTAAAATTAGTATTCATTAAGAATACGGTCTATTTGTGTTGTCTGTAATAAATATTTTTTATCTCTTTTTTGATGTGCATGCATGGTCTAAAGGATATGGAATAATAAGAACATTTGATATTCTCTTGCTCTAATAAACTACTGCAAACAAGAAAATAAAGGTTTGTTAAATATCTAAAATGTCTGAACAAGAAAAAGATTTGCTATTGAGGGTCAAAAATTCTGATAAGAAAGCATTTCAAAATCTATTTTCTAATTACCATGACACTTTATTCCGCTTTGTAGCATACCGTGTACGTGATAGTGATTTGGCAGAGGATATAACACAAGAAACATTCTTTCGGGTCTGGAAGAAACGTTCATCATTAATTCCAAAAAAATCATTCTTCTCTCTAATTGCCCGTATAGCAACAAATCTCTGCTACGACCACTTCCGACATATTGAAGTTAGAAATAGGCATGAAGACCAAATCCCTCAATATGGCAAATCACATTATGATGATCCTGAATCTGTCAACCAGGCTAATATGCTCCAAGAAAAAATAAATAGGATTGTCAACCAAGATCTTCCTGAAAAATGTCGTGCAATATTTATTCTTAGTCGTATGGAGGGGTATACTAACCCTGAAATAGCAACTATGTTAAATTTGAGCCTTAGAACAGTCGAAAATCAAATTTATCGCGCTTTAAAAGTTTTGAAAGCGAGGCTAGAAAATTATTTGTGAGTAAAATCACAATTCTCCGCGTTAATTATGTGCTCAGTAAAAACTAGTAGACGTAAATGAATTTTGACAAAATAGAAAAGCTAATTCAAAAAGCAAATCAGGACTACAACTTGCTTATCATACCGGATAAAAATAAAGTCTGGGATCGATTATCTCAACAATTGGAAATAATTGAAAACGAAATTCCTCGTCATCAGTCTTTATACAAATGGGACTACAAAAAATTTCTTTTTAATCCTCCCAAATTTAGTCCAAGGAGGCTTGCTACACTATCTTTAGTAATTCTACTCTCTATTCCCTTTGTATATGAGAAACTTAATTACAAAACAGCTTATGCAAAAATGGGTGAGAAAAATTCTATAGAATTACCGGATGGATCTTTAATAACATTGAATTCTGATAGCCAAGTGCAGTTTAATAAAAAATTCAATATTTCCAATCGAACCATTGATTTAGAAGGAGAAGCTTATTTTGATATTAAAAAAGGTGACTCTCCATTCATAATCAATACAGATTATGCTACCGTTACTGTACTAGGAACATCTTTTAACCTTAAGTCAAGAGAAGATGGCTTTGAGTTAGGGGTAAACAGCGGTTTAGTTTCAGTATCTAATGGGATTAAAAATATCACTTTATTAAAAGGTCAGTTAATTAATTTAAAATCTGATTTGGACGACGACCTTACACCTCAAAAATCCTATTCAAACTACCCAGACTGGATCAATAATAAGTTCTATTGCGAAAAAACACCCCTGATCGAATTATACTCTGAAATTGAACGTAGATTTAATATTAAAGTAAAATTCTATGAGCCAGAGATAAAAAAAATAGCGGTTACAGGAATCATAGATGCGCCGAACCTAAATACTGTGCTACGCACTATTTCTTTATTAACTCATCATGAGTTTAAATTAGATGGTGACTTATGTACTATCTTTTAAATTTGAGAGCTTCCTATCATTAACCCTACTATTAGTTTTTCCGACTATCAAGTTTGATTTATACGCCCAAGATACACTAGAATTTCAATACAATGACATCAGCGTAAAAACGGCAATTAAAGACATCATAGATAGATATGATCTGCCAATAATTTTTCTTGATAGCATTCCAGATCAAAATATTACTCAATCTTGCTTCAATTGTAATCCAGATAAGTCGATATCACTAATTTTGTCATCCACTCCGCTGAAATGGAAAAAATTAAATTCACAATATCTGATCTATTTCTCGTTAGACTATGATGTTTACACAATATCTGGCAGAGCAGTTGACATCCTTACAGGTGAGCCAATACCCTATGCAAATGTATTTATTAGCGGAACTCACCTCGGTGACATATCCAACAACGATGGAATATTTTCAATATCCCAAATAAATACAGAATCATGTACCTTATCCGTCTCTTATATTGGTTATGAAACCAAGTCAAAAACCTTAACATTCCCAGAGGACGAAGGCAATTTTTTTTTAGTGTCTTTGTCGCCTAAAATTATTAGCTCAAAAGAAGTTTCGATTAAGGGTTACCTAAGAGAATTTATGGATCGCTCAAATAACCCAGGGCAAGTATCTTTCTCCCCTAGGCACATATCTACATTACCCAATCTTGGTGAAATAGATATATTTCGCTCATTGCAATATTTACCTGGAATCACATTTGGTTTGGGGGGCACCTCTAACCTATATATCAGAGGCGGACTTCCAGAACAGAATCTTATAATGCTAGATGGTATGCCACTCTACCATGATGGCCACATGTTTGGATTTATAACAGCAATAGCTTCGGAAGCCATAAAAGATGTTCAGGTTTACAAAGGGGGAGTACCGTCCAGATTTGGCGGTGGAGTATCAAGTGTTATTGAACTGTCTGGTAGATCAGGCAATAACACCAAATTAAATGGAGCCTTATATACAAACCTTATGAGCCAAGGTCTAACTTTGGAAGTTCCTCTACTAAGTAAAGGCAGCGTCATAATTAATTTTAGAAAATCAAATCCATCTGGCAAATACTCCAGACTCTATTCGTCAATTCAGCAATATGTAACTGGAGATAATAAATTTAGCTTATTAACGCAGACTGCTGATAATAACTATAATCAGAGTGCTACATATGATATTAAATCCTCTTACGAGGATATTAACAGCAGACTTTCATTTTTACTTAATCCAAAGCATAAAATGACATTAACACAAATTCATGGAAAAGATGCTGTAATCGAGTCAAGAAATTATTTTGGGTTCAGTTCTATTTTGGGAAATGATAGTGTATATATTAACGAAAATACAAACCTTGATCATATAGGTGGAGTGATAAATTTTTATTCAAAATGGAACCATTGGTATAATTCTAACCTTAGTATCTCCTCTTATGAAATCAGAAGTAACTATATCGCGGAGCAGTTTTCCTTGGTAAACACAAATAAAGATACCCTTATAGGTTCTATAGATGAGAAAAATAGATTTTCTGACCGTAGGATAAAATTTTTTAATCAATTCAACTTTTGGGACAACCACAAGGTATTAACTGGATTTGAAGAAACATACTTGTCCTCATATTTCAATACCATCAATAAAGACGGTTCCTCAAGCAACAATAGTCAAATCATGCAAAGTGATTTCCTGCATGCATTTTACCTACAAGATATATGGAGCCTGAACAGAAAAACAGAATTGTCAACTGGACTTAGAGCTTCATATTACGATTCAAGAGGGAGGATTTTTTTTGAGCCTAGATTTTCACTAAAATATAAACTGCAGTCATTCCTGTCCTTCGAGTTCTCTATTGATAAACACCACCAATTCATACATAAGATAGCCTCAAACAGAGCAGATACAAGAGGAACACAATATATGTGGATATTTTCATCAAAGTATCTACCTGAAATTTCTTCAACGAATTCACACTTAGGTCTAACATTTGATAATGAAAATCATAGCCATTCACTTAGCATCTACTCGAGGAGAATAGATAATTTATTCCAGTTCAATAGTTCCTATAAAACAACTGTTACCAATGAAAATATAAGTAATGAAATATCAATTGGATCAGGAATTAGCAACGGTTTTGAAGTTATTCTTCGTAAAAAAACAGGATCAATTACTGGTTGGGTTGCATATCATTACAATAAGGTAAAAAACAGGTTCTCTGAAATTAATAATGGGGATGAATTTTTAGCTGATCAAAATAAATCTCACGAAATTAAAACAATAGCAATAACAAAACTATGGAATCTAAATATGTCAATTAGCTGGGTTTTTACTTCTGGTGGAGTATTCACAGACATTAATAATATGTATATAGAGTCTGGCTCAGGATATGACATAAATATAACTAGCGATAGAAATTTAAGAAGACTACCCTCCACGCATCATATGGATGTCAATATATCTAAAAGTATTCAAAGCTCGAAAATAAATATTGATTTTGGTTGCTCTATTTACAACATATATAATAAAAATAATATAAGTCATAAAAGATATAACCCCTACACTACAAGTCTATCAGTCACGGAGGTTGCTATGTTTGGAATTACACCAAATGCATATGTTAAGCTCCACTTTTAATGCTTAAATAGGGTTTAGAGGGGAAAGTAAATTAATGCAGCTATGTTTTATGAAATACATTCCTAATCGGTTTAAAAATAGTTTGGCTAACTGTATTTTGAATCAGCCTTACAAGGCTTTTGTACTTGTAAATTGTTTTCCAGCTTTCCATAAAATCATTTTCAAATAGAACCGCTCCGCTTAGATGTCGCATCATTTTTTTATTTGGCAATCGATTTTTATTTTTAGCCATTATATACCAAGTCTGGCGAGGATGGTACCACGGTAGTTTTAATATTAAGAGATCTGCTTTTTTTGCAAAGTCAATGATCTTTGATCGACGATAGCTCACACATCCTGGATATACCCATCCTTCACCATTATAATTTGTGAGCCCCTCAACAAAAGTAGCAACTATAATCCCACTATCTTTCAATGAGTGTTTAAAGTTATTTAATGCATTAATAATTATATCACTACTAGAATGTGAAAAAATAGACTGTGCAACAATAAAGTCAAATTTTTTTGAAAAAACATCAGTATTGAATTGATCGTTATGATCAAAATTAGGTTTTTTGATTTTAACTACGTCGTCACCGATTACATTTCTTATTGCCTCTTCGATCAACCACCTGTTTGGCTCAATGCCAAAATAATTGTTTTTATCTAGATAATTTAATATTAATCTACCTGCTCTTAAAGATCCACAACCAACATCCAATAAACGATGGTTTGAACGTAGCCCTAGAGTAGATAGTAAGCGAAATTGCGTAGCTCCCATGAAGTCATATTGATCTGGGGGCCCAACATATGCTTTGTAGTGATCATCCCCAGGCTTCAGTTCGTGAATGTCGGAATTTGCTTTAGCCATTATATCTTGGTCTAGGTCTGATCATTATATTAGTACTATTTAAACAATTTAATTTTCTTTCAAAAATAGATTCGAGGAAAAAATTCAATTTTAACACATACTGAAAGTTAATGTGGAGGCGGGGAGAATCGAACTCCCGTCCGAAATAAAGGTATATAAAACTTCTACAAGCTTAGTCTTCTGATTAGGTTTTCATTTATGCGTATATCAGAGACAAAAATACGCACAAACAAGTCTGCTAATTTTTCATCCTAAAATCGCAAACATTTTTAGGACTAGCCTATGTTGATGACGCTCCTAATTCAGACCATAGACGCATCTAGATTGGAACGGGCCGCTAGAACTATGCTGCAGCCATGTAGCCGTAATCGGCATATATAGTTGTAACAGTTGATTTAGGAGGGAACTGTTATCCTCCGCATGCAATCTTACATATCTTTTATCCCGTCGATACCGATCGCCCCCAATTATCAAAAAGCATTAAATCAATAAATTAGTTCCATATACAAGAAAAGGCTCTTAGCGCCAACCCTGAGCCTTTTCATAAAGTTGATTTGTAAAGTAACAACTTTTAATTGATCTTTTATCTTCTTCCTTTAAACCTTCTTTTTATAAGTTTTTAAAAAAAAGAGACCATAAAGTATATGATATGTTCAAAATTAATCGCAACAAATAATGTCATAAATTTTGATAATATTTTAAAATAAGTGAGTTGATTAAAATTTATGGAAGAGTAATTATTGATAAACTTGGTCGAATTCTAATGCTTAAAAGAAGAGAGTGACTGGTGTTTTTACAATCTTCATTGTAATTGTTAGTGGTTCTTAGTTTCAATTTTTGGTACCTGAGAATTAAATTTGTCCATGAAAATACTGATGTATTTAAGCTTAAAATCTAAGCTGTTGCTTCTTTGTCCAATCTTATGCCCTTTAGTACTTAGCTGCTCATCGAACCTAATAGAAGATTCAAGTATGGCGAAGTCAGGAAAAATAGTTAAAATAAAAAACAAAAATGGTTCAATTGTTAGGTTTACAGACAAGTACCAAAGAAGCTCACTAAAAGCTTTGCCAATAGTCATCACAACCGGGTTGATGGAGGGTGAAAAAAATAAGTTTACAGAGATTGAGTTTAGATCATACAATAGAAAAAAACCCCTTAATTATGAATTCATAGAAATGTACAATGTAAATGGAGATAAATGGGAGTGGTTTGTTAAAGAGTCAAATAAAGCATTTATAAAAAAACGAAGCTATACTATTGAGTCATACAGAGAGCGTATTGATTCAAAAGTACAGGAACTGGAGCAATTTTTTCAGCATCAGCCAGTTTATTTGAAATACGGCAGCAATACTGAAAATTTTAAACGATTAGATTCAAAACATGTTAATTCTCTTGTTAAAATCTTGAACTTTGCTGCAAATTCTTTTTAGGAGTAGTTAAAATGATGCCTAGACAGAAAGAAAACCCAATTGTCAATATATTAATTAACATTATAATACCCGTGGTTATCTTGCGTAATGGCAGTGACTGGCTAAATTATATCGAAATAAATGCTTTAAAGACACATAGTGATTCGTTCACTTTTCTCATTGCAATTTTATTTCCATGTATTTATTTCCTTTATGACCTTGGACAAAAAAAAGACATCAATTTTATAGCTATAATTGGATTTATAAATGTTTTACTAACTGGTGGTATTGGAATATTTGGCGGGAAATTGGGCTTATCAAAGAATTGGTTCATAATTAAGGAAGGATCTTTACCATTAATGATTGGGTTTATACTTTGTGCCGTTAGTAAATACAAAAGAGTAACATTTAATTCAGTTTTGCTTAATGATATAATTTTTGATATTGACAAAATCAAAAATAATTTATCAGAAAATAAAAAATTAGCGCTTGATAATTTATCATTTAACGCAGGAATACATTTAATAATAGGTTTTTTTACGAGTTCAATTATTCAATTTATTTTAGCTAGCCAAATTGTTACCTCGAACCCTGGAGAACCTAGCTTTAATAAAGAAGTCTCAACAATGACATGGATAAGCTATCTTGCAGTTTTTTTACCCACAGTAGTAATTGTAGGTAGAGGTCTTTTAAAGCTAATAAATGGCATTGAGAACCTGACTGGTTTAGCGAAAGAGGACTTCCTAAGAACTTAGAGAAAAGTAAACTGAACGAAGATTCACCCGGATAATTTTTGAAATACATGTTTTAAATAAAGAGTTCGTAATTGAATAAGGTAACCATTATCATTTCTTTTTTACTTATTGGACTTAGCCACACGCAAACAATAACGATTAGTGACCACCAATCAGAGTTACCTCTGGGAAACGTAAATGTTTTTAAGAATGATCTTGGTACTACTACAGATAGTAATGGCATGTGTGACCTTCATTTCTTCCAATTTAATGATCAAATTACATTTTCTTTAATTGGTTACAGCACGCTTAAACTGAAAAAAAATGAAGTCCCGAAAGTACTTTTTATGAAAAAAGAATCAATATCAATGAATCCCATTAACGTAATTGGCGCTAAAAAAAGACAAAGAAAAAGTTATAGTAAACTTGAGAAAGACGTAAGAAAAGTATACCCATATGCGAAGAGAGTATCAGAACTACTAGTAAAATATGATCCCATGATAGATAGTTTACAATTGCACTCCGTACTTAATAGATATCAAAAAAAGAAAGCAGTTTTTTCGAAAATTGAAGATGAGTTAATAGCAAGATATGGATATCGGATAAGAAAACTTACCAGAAACCAAGGGCGAATTTTAATAAAATTGATTGATAGGGAGACCCACAGAACCTCCTATGATATTATAAAAGATTTTAGAAACATTTTTAGTGCATCATTCTGGCAATTAACTGCACGAATATTTGGCCACAATCTAAAGTCCGGATATAAACCACAAAAGGGTGAAGATCGTTTAATTGAAATTATTGTTTCTAAAATTGAGACGAAAAGTCACTAACTAAAAATCTCAAATATAAAATTCAAGTGTTTTTGCTTATGCTTATTAAAAATGATTAGTAGATTAAACAATGAATAAATATTTTGTTTATGTTATTGAATTAGATGAAGAAGTTGCTGAATACCAAAAGTTCAGGACTAAAAACCCATTTTATATCAAAGGAAGCGGTTGTTTATACATAGGCCAATCAACAAGAAAACCAGAGCTAAGATTTGAGCAACACAAAGAGGGATATAAATCAAATAGTTACGCAAAAAAATTTGGACTTAGACTTAGACCCGATATTTATGATAAATATAATCCCATACCTACTAGGATAGATGCGTTAGAAATTGAGAAAATGCTTGGGAAAAGACTTAGAAAAAAAGGCGTCGGGGTTTGGTTTAATTGATGGTTTGACATTCTTATGCAAGAATATGACAAAAAAGAATTAAAAAATAGGAGACCCCTTAATATTATTGCAATTATTCTTGCCCTGGTATTTATAAGCTTTGCAGTTATTTTATATAATCAGACTTAATTACATTGTTTATTTGCAAAGATCATAAATAATAAGATGACGTACAAAACAGTTCATATTTTATTCATACTTTTAGGAATAATAATAATTGTCATATCTTTAAAATCCTTACTATTGATACCCTTAATAGTCGGGATATGTGTTCTACTCCAAGGAATTTTAGGGTTTATAAGAACTAAGTAAAGTATCAATTGATTATAGTATTAAAAAATTTAACCTACCTACTACTCTCAGGTTGCTTAGGTGCTCAATATTTTTACGAGTTCAACCAGCTAGAAAAACATAATGGTATTTACAGGAAAAAAAATGAAAATAAACCAGCCAATGGAATTGTTTATGCGTATGTAAATGGTGAGGAGGTAAAAATGGGAAAGGTCATTTACGGTAAAAAACATGGTAGATGGATAGAGTGGCATCCAAACGAAAGAAAATTAGATGAAAACTATAAACATGGTCTTCTGGACGGAACTTCGACTTTGTTTTATAAAAATGGCCAACGCGAATGGAGATATACATTTAACAAAAACATTTTAGATGGCATATATACGAAATGGTATAGAAATGGAAAACGAGCGGTAGAGGGTGTTTTTGAAAATGGACATCCCTCTGGTGTTTGGGTATGGCGAAATAAACTTGGAGAAATAACAAAGAAAAAAAAATACCCATCCAAGAAAAAAAATGTTTCTGGCAAATACAAACAGTACTTTTACAGACCACCTCCTAAACATATTGCCAAGTACGATTCATTTAATTTTTACCCTAACATTAAACATATACTTTTAAAATAAGGTGATCATATGAAACAGCATAGAGTGTTGAAAAATGGTGAAAAAGCAAAAGAACTTGACAAACCAATTGATCTTATCATAAAAACTAAGTGTCCAACTAAATGGATTATTGAGGACTTAGAAACAGGACAACGATATCGTGCTAATGGAAATACTGAGATTGGCAAAATGTTTACACCAGTCAACGAATAAATAGTGGCGCATTAATCAATTTTTACCATCTTGCCTCCGTTAAGAGTGGTTTTAAATATGAGCATGTTAAAAGAAAAGATAAAATCGGTTATTTTTGGAACAAAAACTCCATCTGGTAA
>CAJWHU010000002.1 GCA_913041325.1 uncultured Fidelibacterota bacterium
TGTAAATTTTGAAGACAATCTCCCAGATTTAGGTGTTGTAATGTCTGAAATAATACTAAGGCACAACGGCTATAATGTTTTGAATACTGGGTCCCATGCCGAATTAGGAAACCTAGAATTCTTGCTTACTAAAAAAAGTATAGACATAATTGTATTCTATCTCTGTGACATGCAATGTTGTATGGCAACAGTTGAAAACAATCTAACAAAAACTGAACAGCAAGTGGTAACTATTGCCAAGCTTGCTAAGAAGATGGATATTAAGGTTATTTTCGGTGGTGAAGGTATCCAGCTAATCCCTGCAGTTAAAAAGGTTACGGATCTTACTTTTCAAAAGTATAGTGATTTTAAAAACATTATCACTAACTGATATTTATTCACATAATGTAATCTTATGTTAAACTCTCAGAGGGTTAAAACCCTTAAAGAAGGTTCTTACCAAGGTCAGTCTGTTCTCTACTGGATGAACAGAGACAAGAGAGTAAAAGACAATTGGGCATTGTTAGAAGCGCAAAATTTAGCGATGAGAAAAAAAGCACCCCTCATTGTATGTTTTCAGTATTTTGGGAAGTTTAAAGAAGCAAATATTAGACAATATAGTTTTCTAGTAAAGGGACTTCTGGAACTCAGTAATGATTTAAAATTACTCAATATAAATTTTTATCTAATTCAGGGTGCGGCAAAACATTCTATACTAAAAATTATAAACGACAATTCTGTTGGCGCTTTATTTGTTGATTACAACCCGCTAAAATCATACAAGAGAAAAATAGATAACGTTGTTAAACGAATCAATATACCAGTCTACCAGGTAGATACGCACAATATCATACCTGTTTGGGTAGCATCTCAGAAAAAAGAATTCGCTGCGTACACAATCAGAAAAAAGATTCACAATAACCTTAATACATTCTTAACAGAGTTTCCAGAAATTAAAAAGCATCCTTATGGATCGGTTACTAGTTTGAATGCTACCTATCAAGAAATAATAGATAAGCTAGACATAGATCACAATGTAAAAGAAGTTGATTGGATAGAACCTGGTGAGGATGCTGCTCAGAGGAAGCTATCAACTTTAAGTGAAGTTCTACAAGGCTATAGTTCGTCAAGAAATGATCCAAATAAAAAAGCACTCAGCAACATGAGTCCATATTTTCATTTTGGCCATATATCGGCCCAAAGAGTGGCTCTTGAAATAAAAAATTCAGAACTAGATAGTGAAGACAAAAATGCTTTTTTGGAAGAAATGATTGTACGCCGGGAATTATCTGATAATTTTTGCGAATACGAACCTCACTATGATTATTTTGAAGGATTTCACAAATGGGCGCAAGAAACTCTAAATGACCATAGGGAGGACAAAAGAGATTATTTATACACAAGAGATCAATTTGAAGAATCAAAGACTCACGATCCATTATGGAATGCAGCTCAAAATCAAATGAAATTAGAAGGTAAAATGCATGGATACATGCGAATGTATTGGGCGAAAAAGATATTAGAGTGGAGCGAAAGTCCAGAAGATGCGTTGCAAATAGCTATCGATCTCAATGACAAATACGAGCTTGATGGAAGAGACCCAAACGGCTATGCAGGGATAGCATGGAGCATAGGGGGAGTGCATGATAGAGCGTGGTTTGAGAGGCCAGTCTACGGTAAGATTAGATACATGAATTATAATGGATGTAAATCAAAATTCAATGTAAAAAACTATATTGAAATCTATCACCCCTAACTATTCCGGTATGAGTGAGGCAAAAAACGAAAATAATCCTCAATTCTGGGATTCCATGTATAAAGCGGATGAATCAGCTTGGGATCTTGGAGGTCCTACACCTTTTTTTGAAGACCTAGCAAAAAGAACTCCAAGAGGTGATCTAATTGTAATTG
This sequence comes from uncultured Fidelibacterota bacterium, assembly GCA_913041325.1. The sequence goes on from CAJWHU010000002.1 coordinate 1,891, forward strand.
GATGCGGAAGCGGGCATGACGCTATCACTTTCGCCAAACACGGATTTAATGTGACCGCAGTTGATTTCGCGCCCTCAGCAATAAAAAATCTCAGAACCGCAAGCAGGGAGGAAAACGTAAAATTAAAAATTATGGAGCAAGACATATTTAGCCTAACCCCAGAGTATCAAAATAAATTCAACTATATTATAGAACAAACTTGTTTTTGCGCAATACATCCAAGCAGAAGACAAGAATATGAACGACTTGTGAAAAAATTATTAAAACCGGATGGGCTACTGATTGGTCTATGGTTTCCGCTTGATAAAAAATTAGATGAGGGAGGGCCTCCCTACGGTACCTCTATCAAAGAGTTGGAAAATACATTTTGCACTGGTTGGCAAATTATCTCTAAACAATTTAGCAATTTGTCTGTTAGCTCTAGGACTGGAAGAGAAATATCAATAATCTTTCAAAAACAGTAATAATAGATAAGACCAATTAATATAATTTTTATAATACTGCATAATTTGAACGCATGAATGAACTGAATATAGCTATTAATGCCGCAGCTGAGGCTGGAGAAGTAATCTTGAAATACTATCAGTCAGATTATGAAATAAAAGATAAAGGATTTCAAAATCCTGTAACCACTGCAGATCATGAATCAGACAAGGTGTTGAGAGAAATATTAACTAATGCTTATCCGGATTATGGCTGGCTTTCAGAGGAAACAATAGACTCAAAATCGAGACTGCAGATGGAGAAAGTCTGGGTAGTAGATCCACTAGACGGTACCAAAGAATTTATCGAAGGTGTACCCCATTTTGTAGTTAGCATAGCACTTGTCGAATCTGGTAGACCTATTCTTGGTGTCCTGTATAATCCCGTTACTAAAGAAACTTTTACTGCTTATAAAGGAATGGGAGCAAGGCTGAATGATGAGCTAATTAAGTGCAGCGAAAAAAAACATACTAAACGGATGGTTATCCTCAACAGTCGCTCAGAAATCAACAAGGGCTTGTGGAATAATTACCAAGGTCAATTCGCTAAGTTTAAAGCTGTAGGTTCGGTCGCATATAAACTGGGTCTTACTGCCGCTGGAGAGGGCGATGTCTTTGCATCATTAAGACCGAAAAACGAGTGGGACATTTGCGCCGGGAACTGTATCATAAATGAGGCTGGTGGGAAGCTGATTGATCTCAATGGTAATCAAAGGGTTTATAATCTAGATGACACTCTTATTCAGCCAGGTTTAATTGCTGGTGGGAAAGAAGCAGTTGATCAGATATTAGCTTTACTAAGGCCTTAAAATAACCTTCAAAAAACAATTCTTACTTTATTTGAAAATTGATTTTTTGTAATTGAAAGGGCCACACTAACAAAAAACTATGATAAATTCCAACTCTTCGTTGCATTATTACTCTATAATTCAATGTATAAATTTTATGAAAAAATTTTAAAAATTAGGAAATTATCATGCTAAATATTCCAGATGATGCTATCCCGTGTTTAGATAAGGGTTTTGTTAGATTAGTGGATTCGATGGGCGGTGATGATGCAATTGTACAGGCTGCACGTGTAAGCTATGGTAAAGGTACCTCAAAAGTATCCCAAGATCGTGGCCTAATTAGATACCTCATGAGGCATAGACATTCTACTCCATTCGAAATGGTAGAATTCAAATTCCACTGTAAGATGCCGATATTTGTTGCACGTCAATGGGTTAGACATCGAACTGCAAATATTAATGAATACTCGTTGAGATACTCCGAAGCAAGAGATGAATTTTATTATCCTGATCCTGACAATATTCAATTTCAAAGCAAGCTTAATAAACAAGGTAGGATGGGGGAAGTACCAAACAAGCTCAAACAAAAAGTTGCAAAATATTTTAAAGAGATTTCAGAGCGAAGCTTTGAAATCTACTCAGAACTTAATGATGAAGGCGTTGCAAGAGAATTAGCGAGGGCTATTTTACCAGTTAATTTATATACTGAATGGTATTGGAAAAATGACTTACACAATCTGCTCCATTTTATTGGCTTGAGGTCAGATAGTCACGCTCAATATGAAATCCGCGTATTTTCTGATGCAATGGCCAAATCAGTAAAAGAGGTTGCTCCTTTTGCATGGGAGGCATATCAAGATTACATCATAAATGGACTGAAATTTTCTAAAGTTGAACAGAGTATACTTGAACAGAATCTTCCAAATCGTATTATCGATGATGTTCTTGAGGATTTAGTATATCAAATCACCGCAACCCTTCATGTGAACAAGCCTCGTAAAGATGAAGATTTATTTTTGCTATATCAGAAACAAGGCGGAAATGACTCGGAGCATGATTTCAAATTAAAATGGCAATCAGGGGAGATAAAAAGTGGCAATGTAAGAGAACTTAAAGAGTTTAGAGATAAATTATCTTCATTAAAAACTTGATGATATCCTGACGATAATGTTCCGCTTATGTCTTTATTCAACAGAGCTGAGGTCATAGATAATAATTTCAGACGATTCGTTCGTTCTGGAAAACTCCCTGAAGCAAGAACTAAAATACACCTAGATCAGGTTAGCGAAAGCAAAGCTGATCTGATTTCTATTTTTGAATCACAAGTATGTAGTCGTCATATGGATATTGCTGCACGTCTCTTGAAAGATCAGGGCCGTTGTTTTTACACGATTGGTAGTTCTGGTCATGAGGGCAACGCAGTATTTGGAAGAGTATTTCCATACAAGGACATAGCTTTTTTACATTATCGTAGTGTACCTTTCTTTTTAGAGCGATCAAAGCAACTATCTGGTTCAACACCAATATATGATACAGCTTTATCATTCATGGCTTCTTCTGAAGACCCAATCAGTGGAGGTAGGCATAAAGTAATAGGAAGTAAAGAACTAAATATTCCTCCTCAAACTAGTACAATTGCAAGCCATTTACCTAAGGCGGTAGGAACTGCATTTTCCATTGATAGAGCAAAAGATCTAAATATCCATGAAAGAAAGCTGGCTGACAACAGTATCGTACTATGCAGTTTTGGGGACGCGAGTGCCAATCATGCTTCTGCGTTATCCGCTTTTAACACAGCTAGTTTAGTGTCTTCTCAAGGCGGCCATGTCCCGATCATTTTTATGTGTGAAGACAATGGTAAAGGTATATCTGTGCCTACAAATGATAATTGGATTGAGAGAAACTTTTCCAATAGATACAGCATGAAGTATTTAAAAACAGACGGCTTAAATATCATCGATTTGATATATAAGTCGAGAATAGCAGAGAAAATATGTAGAATAAATAGAGTTCCTGTGTTTTTGCATATGAAAACGGTTAGGTTAATGGGGCATGCTGGTTCAGATATAGAAATAGGTTATAGGTCCTTAGATAACATAAAAAAAGATGAGTTTAACGACCCATTATTACATTCTGCACGTATTATGATGGATAATGGATGCCTCACTAATGATGAAATACTTGATCTGTATGAAAAAAAACGTAATCAGATTAGTTATGTTTTTCACACAGCAACGTCTAGACCAAAGTTAAATAGGATCGAAGATTTAATGTTACCAATCATTCCTAAAGGTCAAAGAAAAAAAAGTCCTCCCCATCCAGAACTGAGTTTTAGAAAGAAAATTTTTGGCAAAGAATTTGATCGGCTAAAATATCCGCAGTCTATGGGGAAGTTAATTAACTACGCTCTCAAAGATATTCTTTTGCAATACCCTAATTCTATCATATTTGGTGAAGATGTGGCCCAAAAGGGCGGTGTCTACAATGTTACCTCAGAACTATATGACCAATTTGGAATTAGAAGAGTCTTTGACAGTCCACTGGATGAAACATCAATCATCGGTTTTGCAATAGGTCTTGGACATAATGGATTTCTTCCCATACCCGAGATCCAATTCTTAGCATATTTTCATAATGCTGAAGATCAGTTAAGGGGCGAAGCCGCAACATTATCTTTTTTTTCGGAAAGTAGGTTCACTAATCCAATGGTTCTGCGTATTCCTGGTCTTGCATATCAAAAAGGTTTTGGAGGTCATTTTCATAATGATAACTCCCTGGCAATTTTTAGGGATATACCAGGAATTATTTTAGCGGTTCCATCTAATGGTGCAGATGCAGTAAAAATGCTCAGATCTTCAATTAGGGAAGCATATGAAAATGGTAGAATAATTGTTTTTATAGAGCCAATTGCCTTATATATGAAGAAAGATCTTTACGAAGATAAGGATGGTTCTTGGGCTAGCGTATACCCACCATTAGGCGAAGAGGTTAGTCTGGGAGAATTCAAAGTTTACGGGCGTGGCCAGTTCTTAACCATAATTACATATGGGAATGGTGTTTATCTATCACTAAAAGCAAAAAATAAATTTGAGAAAAGGTACAAAAAAAAAATAAAAGTCATCGATCTAAGATGGTTATCGGATATTCAAATGAAAGAAATAATTAAAGAAATTGGCAAGTGTAAAAACATTCTAATTGTGGATGAATGTCGAAGAAGTGGCTGCCACGGAGAGGGTATCTACAAAATGCTCAGCGATTTTTCTAAGAAAAATTTGAAAATTATTTTACACGCAGCAAAAGATAGCTTCATACCTTTGGGTGTGGCCTCCACGATTACTCTACCCAGTGCGGAGTCAATTTTTTCTCATGCAACGAGATTTCTTGATGAATAAAGAACGAATAATTATTGTATGTCCAGGGCGTGGTTCATATTCAAGAGAAACTTCAAATTATTTATCTCAGCATGGTAAAAATATCACCAAAAAAATTAAATGGATGGATGGAGAACGTCACAGAACCGATAAGGCTTCAATAACATATCTTGATTCCTCACAATTCAAGTCGAAAATTCATATGGTCGGTGAAAATGCATCCGCACTGATTTTTGCTTGCAGTTTTTCAGATTTTCATCAATTGGATAATGAGAAGTATGAAATTGTCGCTATTACAGGTAATTCAATGGGATGGTATACTTCACTTGTTTTATCTGGTTCATTGAATTTAGCAACTGGCTTTCATCTAATCGAGACAATGGGATCAATGATGAAAGATGAAATAATCGGAGGTCAGCTTATCTATCCTTTAGTAGACAACAACTGGGTAACTGATGAGGTAGTAAGTGACAAGGTCTTAACGGCTATAAAAGACAGAGGCTTGTATATATCTATAAAATTGGGTGGATATATAGTGGTAGGCGGCCAATTGAAGCAGTTAAAAGCTATATCAGAGGCTTTGCCAAAAGTCGATAAGTATCCATTTATAATACCATACCATGCTGCTTTCCATACTCCAATGCTTGATCAAATTTCAAAGTCAGCACTAAAACTTATTGATACATCAATTTTTAAGAGACCCAAGATCCCGTTAATTGATGGGCGAGGTGATATTTGGACACCATTTGGCACGGATACTAATAGGCTTAGAGATTACACATTATCTTATCAAGTTATTAACACTTATGATTTCTCTTCATCGATAAATGTAGCGCTTAAAGAGTTTTGCCCAGATAGAATAGTTTTACTGGGTCCAGGCAATTCGCTTGGAGGCGTTGTTGGTCAGATTCTTGTTAATCTTAAATGGCTTGGTTTAAGTTCAAAAAAGGAATTTACTAGCCTCCAATCTCGTGATCCATTTGTCGTATCATTGGGTTTACTAGAGCAGAGAAAGTTATTGGTCTAATAAATTACGATTTTAATTGATGAACTGCTGAAAATCCTGCCTCGTATCCTTTATTTTTTTTCATATCAGGACCTGAACGGATTAATGCTAGTTCTTTATTTTGGCAGGTTAAAACACCAAAAATAATGTTGCCTTTTCTACTGTTTTTATCACTACTTAAAGTAACCGACATGATTCCGTTTGTAACAGCCTGGGATATATAATGGTAATGATCTGTTTCACCTTTTATAATACATCCTAAAGCGATTATACAGGAATATTTGTTCTTTGAATTTAAATACTGAACTTTTGCCGGTAGCTCAAATGCACCAGGGACTTCGTGAATTTCTATTCGATCCCTGCTGTGATTATTTTCTTTCAGAGCAAGTAAACAACCTTCTAAAAGTCCATCGGTAACACGTTTATTAAATGAGCTAATTACTATAGCTATCATGGATCTAGTATGTGTCCCATTTTGTTTTTTTTCGTCTTTAGGTACTGCTCATTTTCATTTCCAGGTTTTATAACTATTGGAATACGTTTCATAATTTTGAGCCCATGTCCCTCTAAGCCTATAAGTTTTTTAGGGTTATTTGTTAATACTGATAGTTTTGAGACTCCAAGGTCCTTTAATATTTGAGCACCAACACCGTAATCTCGGAGGTCTGGTTCAAAACCTAGTTCTTTGTTCGCTTCTACCGTATCCATTCCTTCCTCTTGGAGTTTATAAGCTTTGATTTTATGTTTTAGGCCTATCCCTCTTCCTTCCTGTCTCAGATACACGATTATACCTGACCTGTTATTATTTATAGCTTCAATAGCAGCATCCAATTGATTCCCGCAATCGCACCTCAACGAGTGAAAGATATCGCCGGTAAGACATTCAGAATGGACCCTGACCATGGCAGATTTAGATGAGATATAATCCCCTTTAGTTAGAGCTAAATGTGTTTTGTTATCAAAAAGACCTTCGTATAAGTGTAAGTCAAATTTACCAAATTTAGTAGGAAGTGTGATGCTTTCTACTCTTTGAACAAGTTTTCGCTTTTTTCGTAAATAACCTATGAGATCTGCAATAGAGGATATCTTTAGTTTATGTTTTCTGGAAAATTTTTCAAGCTCATTTCCTCTGGCCATCGAACCATCATCTGCCATTATCTCGCAAATTACTCCGGATGGTTTTAATCCAGCTAATAATGACAGATCAATGCTAGCTTCAGTATGTCCTGCTCGCCTTAGAACGCCGCCATCCTTACCAACTATGGGGAATATATGCCCTGGACGAGCAAGGTCTATTGCCTTCGCGTTATCATCTATCAAGGTTTTTATTGTTACTGATCTATCAAAGGCAGAGATCCCTGTAGTTGTATCTTTTTTTGCATCAACGCTTATAGTAAAATTAGTCTCATGTAAACTTGAATTACGTCTTTCCATTGGTTCAAGATCTAATTCATTTGCCCTTTGACTAGTTATAGAAACACAAATTAGCCCCCGACCTTCTTTGGCCATAAAATTAATTGACTTTGGATTTATTAGCTCTGACGCCACAAAAAGGTCGCCTTCGTTTTCACGGTCCTCGTTGTCGATTACAATTATAGGTCTCCCAATTTTTACGTCTTCTAGCACCGATTCGATTGAGCTAAGTTTCACGATTACCTCCTAGGAAACTTTTTATATATTTTGCCATTATATCCACCTCAACATTAACAATATCACCAACTTTCTTACTATGCCAATTTGTAACATTTAAAGTATGTGGTATAAGGGCCACAGCAAAATAGGTTTCTGTCTTTTCAGCAACTGTTAAGCTTATACCATCTAAACAGATAGAGCCTTTGTGGACGATGTACTGATGGAGATTTTTTGGAATACTAAAGTGCCATAATGCAGAATCTTTATATGGTATAATTTTTTTGATTTCAACTGTGCTATCAACATGGCCTTGAACAAAGTGCCCTCCAATTCTTGTGCTTGGCAAAAGAGATCTTTCAAGATTAATCGTAGTTTCTTCATCCCAATATTTTGCATTTGTCAATTTTATTGTCTCCTGAACGAGTTGAACACTAAACATATTTTTATCGATTTCTACAACAGTTAGACATATTCCAGAGCATGAAACGCTATCATTTATCTTAAGGTCATGTAATATTTTATGGGCTTCAACAGTAATGCTAAGACCATCTGGGATTACTTTCTTTTTTGTAATTAAACCAACTTCTTCTACAAGACCTGTAAACATTATTCCTTTATATAGGTTATTTTTATATCGTTTTCAAAATTTTCTACTTTATGAAGAGTTAATCCTAAATCTTTTTCTAGTGATGATTTATTATTGTAGAAGGATAGCCCCTCACCAATTATCTTTGGTGCATAATATACCTGTACTTCATCATAAAAATTACTATCAAAAAAGGTTGAAAAAGTAATGCCCCCTCCTTCAACTAATAATGTTTGAAGCGATTTTTCATACATTAAATCCAATATTGTCTTAATGTTATCTTTAGGGTCAGCACTAAGGTCTCGTTTCGGTATGATTATTGGATTATTTTCTAAAACATTGATTTTTGACTTTTCATTTTTAAAGCCTTTGAATAATAGAATTTTTGGATTCTTTCCAACTCCATGGCTGGTCAGTTTAGGATTGTCTTTGGTCACGGTGTTATTGCCAACTAGTATTGCATCACAGGAGGATCTCAATTGATGCACTGCATTTCTAGATTTTTCATTTGTTATCCATTTAGAATGTCCATTTTTTTGTGCAATGAATCCATCCATCGTAGACGCAATTTTTAAGATGACATACGGACGTTTTTTTTCATGAAAAGTAAAAAACCTTCTATTTATTTTGCGACATTCATCTTGAAGAATATTAACGTCAACTTTTATTCCTTTTGATCTAAGCGTATCTATACCGCCCTTGGCAGCAGGATTTGGGTCACTCGTACCAATGACTACTCTGGAAAAATTTTCTGGCTTTATTAAATCTGAACAAGGACTAGTTTTGCCTTTGTGGTTGCAGGGTTCAAGAGTAACATATAGTGTTGCTTCTGAAAACTGGGATTTTATATTTTTTATGACAGATGTTTCAGCATGCGGACCTCCAAAGAATTCATGATAACCTGAGGATAATATTTTATCATTACTGACAATTATAGCCCCGACACGTGGGTTTGGAAATACTTTTGAACCCCCTTTTATTGCCTCTTCAATGGCTAATCTCATGAAGTAGCTGTCTGAATTACTCATAATACATGAAAATATACTTATGTAAAAACAAGATTAAACGTTCGGTTTTTACCATAGTTTGTGTTTTAATTTCATACCTTAAATTAGGATAAATATGAAATCTTTTGGACCTGACTTTTACAATATAACTGAATTACTAACAGAGGAAGAGTTAATGATTCAAAAAACTGCTTATGAGTTTGTGCAGTCTGAGTTTATGCCAATCATCAACAAGCACTATGAAAATTCTACATTCCCTCTCGATTTTGCTGCTAAGCTTGGGGACTTGGGTTTTATGGGAGCGTCTCTTCCTGAGGAATCATCTGGAGCTGGCGTTAGTAATGTTGCATATGGTCTAATTTTGCATGAGTTGGAGAGAGGTGATTCAGGTTTACGTTCTTTTGCCAGTGTGCAAGGTGCGCTTGTAATGTACCCTATACATGCATATGGGTCACCAGAGCAAAAAGAAAAGTGGCTACCAGGGTTAGGATCTGGTACAAAGATCGGGTGTTTTGGTTTAACTGAATCTAATTTTGGATCAAACCCTGGAGGGATGGCTACTAGGTGTATGAGGGATGGTGACAATTGGATAATTAATGGCAGCAAAATGTGGATAACAAATGGATCATTAGCTGACGTCGCACTTGTTTGGGCTAGAGATGAAGATGGTATTGTGAGAGGATTTTTGCTAGAGAAAGGTCTTGATGGTTTTACTACGAGCGACATTCATGGGAAACTAAGTTTGAGAGCTTCAACCACCTCCGAGCTCGCTTTTTCTAATGTTTGTGTACCCGATTCTGCTAGACTACCCAATATTGAGGGTCTTAAAGGACCTTTAAGTTGCCTCACCCAGGCTAGGTATGGCATTGCCTGGGGTATGGTTGGTGCCGCTGTCGATTGTTATAATACCGCGTTGAATTATTCTAAAGAAAGGAAGCAGTTTTCTAAACCCATCGCTGGATACCAACTAACCCAGGCTAAGCTCGCCGATATGGTAACTAAAATCACTGAATCCCAATTAATGGTTTACAGGCTAGGAAGGCTCAAGGATGAGGGTAAAATGAAATTTCAGCAGGTATCAATGGCAAAAAGAAATAATTGTATGATGGCAAGAAATATTGCAAAAACTGCCAGAGAGATTTTGGGTGGGAATGGTATAATGGAGGATTATTCCCCGATGAGGCACATGGCTAACATTGAATCAGTGTTTACCTATGAAGGCACCCATGAAATGCATACATTAATTCTTGGGCAAGATGTTACAGGTATCGCATCATATGATTCTTGAAAGCCCAAGTTCAAATTAAAATATATTTCGATTAATGTTTTTCGTAATAGCCCTAGGTATTTTGTGGTTGATTCATGGATACGTGGCTATAAGAACATTACCAGCTTTTGGTATTTCACCAACATATCTTAACTGGGTATATTTTTTAATCTTCCTACTTAGTATGCTTCCCTTATTGCCAATCTTGCTACGATATACTGGCAATGAAGCAAGAATTATAGATCGAATATCTTTTGTTGGGTACACAAGTTTAGGATTTTTTGTCTTATCTTTTATGATTCTCATTTTTAAAGATCTCTTCTTACAGGTTGTAGAGGCATGCGAATACCTATTTAGATCCCAGAACATTGTTGATAATTCAAAAAGAACTTTTATCAAAAAAAGCCTGAGTATTGGAGCAATTGGTATCTCAAGTTCGGGAACTATTTATGGCTTCTATTCATCTAGAAAAGGACCAACCGTTATTGAACAAGATATTTTTATTAAAAATTTACCCGCAAGCTATGAAAATTTTACCATTGCCCAGATTTCTGATATGCATGTGGGACCGACAATCAAAAAAAAATATGTTGAGGTGGTGCAAAAAAAGGTTGAAAACATAAATCCCAATCTTATCGCGGTCACTGGTGATCTTGTCGATGGCTCCGTAAAACACCTTTCCAAAGACTTAGAACCTTTTAAGGACATGATTGCAGAATATGGAACGTTTTTTGTAACAGGAAATCATGAATACTATTCCGGAGTAGATACATGGCTAGAGGAGACTGACCGACTTGGCATGATAAACCTCATAAATGAAAATAAGGTACTATCTAAAGGAGGTGAAAATATTGCTATAGTAGGCATTACGGATTTCAGAGCTCACCAAATTAAAAGTGAACACAGATCTAGCCCTAAAAAAGCGATTAATAATCTCGATGCGGGTATGACAAAGATTATGTTAGCACACCAACCTAACAGTATCTACTCTGTGCACGATGCAGGCGTTGATCTTCAATTATCAGGCCACACTCATGGCGGACAATTCTGGCCCTTTCATTATCCTACGAAGTTGGCTAATGCGTATCTCGCGGGTCATTACAATCACCATGGTACACAAATATACGTCAACAGGGGTACAGGATACTGGGGACCTCCATTGAGATTGGGTGTGCCAGCTGAGATAACTGTAATTCGATTGAAAAAAGACTAATTAGTGGTTCAAATTGCTAACCTGGGTTTAGACCTAGCATTTAAAATACTATAAATTGTATCCCATAGCTGTATTCTCTTCTTTAGGCAATCCTCAGCAGTTTTCAAAGCTTCTTCCCATTTGTGGTCGTTATTTTCACATAATTCTTCTGTCATCTTCCTAGAAATAGGCCCGTGTAAGTCGCCATCGACTTCTATATGTCTTTCTAAATAATATCGTAACTTGTTGTAACGCCTATTGTCAGGGTCTATGTTATCCAATATTCCCATAAATATTTCAGGAATTATGTCTTCTCTTCCATATGTAAAGGCAGAGGCTATGCAATGAGGTTTGCCACTTTTTATTACTTTAAAAGTCAACTTTGTAAATTCCTTAACACCTTCATTTATCTTCAAACTATCCAAACATTTGGAAACATCATCTATGGATTTGACAGAACGTATGAAAAGATTAATTTCTGCTTTATTTGCGTTTACTTGTTCCATCGCATCAAGATACATCTCGAAGTGGCTCATTGGCTCACCAATTTCATTTAAATCACTTTCTTCTCCATGCACTATTTCATTAATAAATCTTGCAACAGTTGTGTTTCTGTTTGGTAGCCACGGCACTGAGGTGCAGGTTAGCTTACTTTGTAATGATTTTAAAAGAGACATGAAGTCCCATACAGCGTATACATGGTTTTCCATGAATAATTGTATATCATCTAAAGATTTCATAGAACTGTAGAGAATGTGATTCTTCAGTTCATTCTTTAAAGGACCTATTCTATTATCTATATCGTATTTCATGGTAAAATTTACCTTATAAAAACATCCTATTTCTATAAGAACAGACAACTATACTCTAATTTTTTAAAATAAACTAAGAGATGTTAAAGTTAATTGAGCCAAAGGTTTCAATTTTCCCATTAATATCTAAAATTGCATGGCCTTTTTCATTTAGTCCTTTAAAAATCCCGCTATATTTAGTTTGTTTGTGGCTAAAAGACACTTCTCTGTTTAGGTGAAAGCAATAATCACTCCAGGATGTAACAACCGATTTTAAATCATGCAGGACCCGTTCAAAGTAAGTTGTAAAAATAGCACACACTAATTCTCTCTGAATGGTGTTACCTGTGTTTATAAAAATACTACTAGCATCCGGTCTAATTTCTTTAGGAAAATCATTATCTGTCTCATTTACATTTAGACCAATTCCAACAACCATTGAATTTATCAAGTTATTTGACACTCTTGATTCGCAAAGAATACCTCCACACTTTTTATCCTCGATAAAAATATCATTTGGCCATTTAAGTTTTGGGTTCATCCCACGATTTTGTAGTGCCTTCACCATAGCCACTCCAGCAACCAGAGGTATCAACTCGGCATCTTCTATTTTCATGGGTTTAATTAAAACTATAGACATTGCCAGACCTTTACTCGGGCTCATGAACCAAGTATTTCCTCTCCTGCCCTTTCCATTAGTTTGATTATCTGTGATAACAATCATGCCATGCGAGGCGGACTTTTCATCGATTAATTCCCATGATTCAAGATTTGTAGATTCAAGGCGCTGGTAGTATGCTATTTCCTTGCCAAATGTTTTTGTTCTCAAGTTTGTTGTAATGAGATTGGTGAAAATCATCTTTATAAAAATAGATAACTCAATTCAAGATAGGCCAATATTATTGCTAAAGCAGTTCCTGCTATTACCTGGGCTACCGTATGCGCGCCTAATCTAACTCTAGAAATAGCGATAATGAAAATGGTTATAGCCATTAAAATAGGGAACTTATATCCATGTATCCAAAGCGCTACTACAGGGCCTCCTATACCTACCAAATGTATTGAAATTTTCCAGTACTTTGTAATCGTCCAAACAATTGCTGTGTTAAGCGCATAACAAAACATTAATCCTTGTACTATAGGAGGTGCGCCAACGATGTAGAGTAATATAAATCCTAAGGAATTAAAGATACATGCGATTGCGAGAAGTTCAACACGTTCTTCCCTAATTGGAGTATCTATACTTATAATTTTACCAATGTTTTTATAATGTAAAATTGTGACCATTGGAAAGAACGTTGCAAAAGTTGCAGCAATTATAAAATGTACATGATCTGAAAAGTAGATTAAATCACTATAGATTATTATAGCAAAAGTCGCGAGTGCAACTAGTAAAGGATTAAAAAGAGCTGATATGCCAAAATATACTTTATGCAAATGGTGGCCTGCTAGTACTAATATTCACCAAAGACTGACCGTAAAGTATTTGCTACTTCACCTAACGAGCATCTATTTCTTACGGAATTAATAATGTAAGGCATGACGTTATGATTACCCAGTACCGCTTTTTTTAGTTCATCTAGAGTTTCATTAACCTTGCTATTATTACGTTTAAGTTTATATGCTTTCAAATTAGCTATTTGTGCCGCTGTTTTATTAACATCAATTTTGTGTATTTCTTGTTCATACTCTTCTTCTTTTTCAATATGAGCATTTAACCCTACAACCAGTTCTTTATTGCTATCGATATCTTTTTGATTTTGGTAAGCGCTCTTGGTTATTTCATTCTCAATGTAGCCTGTCTCTATAGCTTTAATAGCTCCGCCCATGTTATCAATTTTTTCAATTAGTTTTATAGCGTTTTCAAAATATTCTTGGGTTATTTTTTCTATAATATAGCTACCGCCGAATGGATCAGGATATTTAGTTACTCCGCTTTCTAGAGCAATGATTTGTTGAGTGCGTAGAGCTGTCTTTGCGGCTTGCTCTGATGGAAGCGCAAGAGCCTCATCTTTGCTGTTTGTGTGCAGCGATTGAGTTCCGCCTAGAACTGCCGATAATGCTTGAATAGTAGTCCTAACAATATTGTTATCTAACTGGCTGGAAGTAAGAGTTGATCCGCCAGTTTGAGTGTGGAATCTGCAAAATAATGCCTTTTCATTTTTAACAGAGAAACGATTTCTCATTATCGTTGCCCATATTTTTCGGGCTGCTCTAAATTTTGCAATCTCTTCGATAAACCCATTGTGTGCATTGAAAAAAAAAGACATTCTAGTTCCGAAATTATTTGGATCTAGTCCTCTGTCAATAGCTGATTGAACATAAGAAATTGCATTCGAGAAAGTGAAAGCCAGCTCTTGTTCTGCTGTACTACCTGCTTCTCTAATATGATAACCAGATACTGAGATAGGGTTAAAGTTTGGCACGTGGTTATCACAAAATTCCATGACATCTGCCACTAATTTCATAGATGCTTTTGGTGGGTAAATATATGTTCCACGGGCAGAATATTCCTTAAGAATATCGTTTTGAATAGTTCCGCTAATTTGATTAAGCATTGTTCCTTTTTTTTCTGCAGTGACGATATAGAACGCAAGCAAAATTGGTGCAGTTGCATTTATTGTCATGGATGTTGAAACCTTATCTAAATCTATATCTTTGAAAAGATTTTGCATATCATCTAGAATTGAAATGGGAACTCCAACTTTTCCAACCTCGCCAGTAGACATTGGGTCATCAGAATCATATCCAATCTGGGTTGGCAAATCAAATGCTACTGAGAGTCCTGTAACACCACCGTTTAGCAGTTTGATAAATCGCTTATTTGTTTCCTCTGAATTTGTAAAGCCAGCGTATTGCCGCATGGTCCAAATCTTTTTTTTATACATCTGCTTGTAAAGACCTCGCGCATATGGGTATTGACCAGGCTTTTCTCTTTTCATGTTATGTTCCGTGATTTTTTTATTTGCTGGTACGCGTCATTTACAGCTTTGAACTTTTCTTCTGCTATTTTTTGCATTTTTTCACCCAAGTGAGCGACTTTATCAGGGTGATATTTATTTGCCATTTTCCGATATGATTTTTTAATCTCGTGGTCAGTAGCATCTCTTGAAACCTCCAATATTCGATATGGTGCGTTATCATCTTTCGCAAAAATAGCTTTTATTGATTCGTAATCTCTTTTGTTTACGTTTAGATAATTTGCGATGGATTGGATGACATTTATCTCTTTTGGATGAATATCGCCATCTGATGCAGAAAGTCCATACAGAATATGAATTAATTCAAGCCTACTCGGATGATCCATTGATCTCTGAATTTGCCTGCATACGTCTTTCAAAGGGTACTCTTGTGATAGGATATTTTTGAAAACAACTATTAATTCTCGAGTCTGCTCTGTTCCAAATTGTTGTTTTAGAAATCTTTTTACATAATCTAATTCAGTTTTTAATAGTTTACCATCTGCTTTCATTACCTTTGCAAATAGCACTAATACAGAGATAACAAAATCTCCAGGTTTTGTTCTTATCCTTGCTTGTCGATGATTGCTAAAACTACTTTCTTTGTTAACCGATGCATAAGCATATCCTAAAATTGCTCCTATTGGTCCCGCGACCACCCAGCCGAGACCTCCCCAGAAAAACTTTTTGCTAAATGACATAATTTTTTCCCAACTTAAATATCCATAATTTATCGTACAATCGTTGAAAGAATTACATGAACAGGTTGCTTTTATAATAAATAAATTTTGACATAAACTATCGTGAAAATATCAATCAAAACGAAGTTATTTTTATTTTATCACTTTTTATTTTATAAACATTCTGATAAAACGCCATTTATAAAAATCGGATCGAAAGGCAAAGGGATAAAAAATATTCTATTCTTGCTTCCATACCAGAGAAAAATAGCACAGATTGTTGCACATTTGATTAAAAAAAATACAAGCAAAAAAAATTATAAAATTAAGTACATAGTACATGAACAAGGTTTGTTTTATTATGATCATATTCCAGAAAATCAAATTATTACCTACGACAATGATGACCTAAATTATTTTGGTGTAATAAAGAAGGATCAGTTTATGAATAAATTGAAGGATGATAGTTTTGGCGCTTTAGTAGATCTCACTAACACCCATGATCAAACACTATCAGTATTTTCTTTAAAGCTTAAAATCCCCATTAAGCTGGGTTTTGATTCACCAATTTCTCATAAATTATACACTGTGATAATCAAACCAAATGCTGAGAGCTTTGTTGAAGAACACTACACAAATATTGAGAAGATTCTAGGATTAACCGATTAATATTTTATTTATAAAAATAAGCAAAACTATTGCCAGCATTGACGTTGTAATTTATATTATCCGCCGATTTTAGAGAGAAAAATAAATGCTAGAAGGTTTAATTTGTCCAGTTTGTGAAAACACAATAGAAGAGGTTGATCTTAGAGATTCTTTAAAGTGCCCAACCTGCTCCGTGGATTTAAAAAATAGAAAGTATCTTGATTTTTTAGAATTTCTTATGGCCAATGGTATCGTTGAAAACCTAGATTTTTTTGATCAAGAAGTTTACAGTGATGACGTTGAGGATCTTGATCAAACAAAAGAAGAGGAAGTTGATCCAAGTGAATTTGAAAAGAAAAAAGATCTTTTCAATATTTATGAAAATGAATTACACCCTAAGAATGTGGAAGAGGATGAGGGCATAAAAGATTACACACAATTTGATGGTATCAATGATGACTGGGAGGAGTTTAATGAAAGGGATTTTAGCTCAAGTAAAGGGTCATAACAAACGTGAATCAAGATAAAAAAAATATCCAGCAAATAAATATTGAGTTAGATGAAGATGTAAGCTCAGGGGAATACGCAAATTTTGTTGTAGTAACTCATTCACCCGCAGAGTTTGTTATGGACTTTACACGAATACTTCCTGGAGTTCCAAAGACTAAAGTTCATTCCAGAATCATAATGGCCCCGCAGCATGCGAAAGCTTTTTTGGGAGCCTTAAACGATAATATAAAAAAATTTGAAGCCAAAAACGGTGAAATAAAAATGCCGAACAGGGATGAGGGTTTTACAGCCTTCGGCGTAAAGCCACCGAAGGACAAGTTGCCCAATTAATTTATGAACGTTGGGTTTTTAGTTTCGTACCAAACCCATGTTCTTCTTCTTTTTAATTCTCTCATTTTTAGTATCACCCATATAGTTAATATAAGCCAGCCGATACAATAACCAAATAAACCACCTGCAATTACGTCTCCAGGGTAATGCACTCCAACATAAACCCTGGAAAAAGAAATGAATGTTGCTAATAAATATAAGGGAAGTTTTGTTTTACCATAAAAGTAAGATAGGACTACCGTTAATGTAAATACATTCGAAGCATGGTTAGATGGCATACTCCATTTTCCCCCTCTTGAAACTAACAAGTTTAGGCCATCAAGTGAGATATGCGATGGTCGAACTCTTTCAAAAAACGGTTTCAAAATTTGGGCACATATAAAGTCATTACATGACAAGGCTATAACTAGCAATGCTAGTGCAATTCTGCCTTTTTTATTACTGAAAAATCCTAGGAACAAAATTAGAAATAAAATTGGGATTATCCAGTTATCTTGATCAGTGATAAATGGCATTAACCAATCAAGTATGGGGATATGGTTATCATGCACCCACAATAATATGTACGTATCGATTGCATTGATTGATTCAAACATTAGATTTTCACCAAAATTCTACCGACTTGATCTCCTTTTAATATTTTTTGGAATTCAGGTACCAGTTTAGCAAGGTCAACCTCTCTTGCAAATTCGTCCAAAGAATTTAATTTCCAAACTGAATTATAATTTTGCCATATAAGCTTTTTTTGATCAATCGAGCACTCTGCAGAATCTATACCAATAAGCCTATTAGATCTTAAAATGAAAGGAAAAACCGTTGTCTTAAAATGTGGTCCTGAAACATTACCACATACAGCAACTGTTCCTCCATATTCTAATCTAGCAACAATGCTGGATAATATTTCACCACCAACAGTATCGATTGCTCCATGAAATTCTTTTTTAGTAAGAGGGAGTCTAGTAGAAGCAATAAACTCTTCACGATTTAATACTTTTGACGCACCTAAATTAATTAAATATTCCTTCTTATGAATCTTACCAGTAATTGCGGTTATTTCAGCTCCTAAATGGGATAATAGTTTAATACTAAGACTACCTAGTCCGCCTGTTGCGCCACTTACCACTATTCTGGAACCTCTGAGCTGTACTTTCTCCGATATCGCTTTAACGCTCAAACCTGCTGTAAGACCTGCGGTGCCAAGGATCATAGATTCTTTTGTAGTCATATTACCAGGACATTTTACAACCCAACTTTTTGGTACCCTTATATATTCCGCAAAGCCCCCGCTTGTGTTCATTCCCAAATCAAAACCGGTAATGATAACTTTTGTTCCCAATGGAAAATTATCTGTGTCGGATTTTTCAACAATCCCTGACGCATCAATACCTGGAGTGTGGGGATATTTTTTAGTCACTCCATGAGCACACGATGCACTTAGGGCATCCTTATAGTTCAAAGAAGAATACTCAACTTTGACAAGAAGGTCACCCTTAGGCAGGCTATCTAAGGACCTACTTTCAATATTTACAATAGCGTCATCATTCTCTTTATGTACTGTTAGTGCTTTAAAATTTTGTGAACTTTGATTTGGATACATAAAACTAATTGACTATTTACTTTTTGCCCAATAAGGGTCCCTCTTTTCAAAAAAAGATTGTAAGCCCTCTAGACCTTCATCATGATTTATGCACTCAAAGAATAGCTGTGATGATCTCTGAATATCAATGTTTCGTGCTTTGGAAAGATGACTCTTTGTTTTTGCAATGGCATTTGGTGAGCAGAGCATAACTTTAGATTTTATTTGGCTAATGACTTTGTATAAGTCCTCGTATGAATGTGCAAGATAATCGGCCACACCAATACTGTGTGCTGTACTGCCATCAAGATCATCACCTAAAAGCATCAGTTGACGAGCCTTTGAGAATGTCATACGGTTGAGTAAATATGGCGATATCTGTGAGGGAATTAAGCCCAATTTTGTTTCTGAAAGTTTAAAATATGAACTGTCCATTGTAATTAGAATATCTGCAGCACATGCCATACCAAAACCACCAGCTATACAAGGGCCATCTACTACAGATACAGTTACTTGAGGCGCGTCATGTATCATTTTTAGCAATTTGCCAATATTTTCACTCATGTTGATAGTTAGCTCTTTTATCTTTTCTTTTTCATATGCTATTTTTCGTAATTCATCCAAATCAGCTCCTGAACAGAAGATATTATTTTTGCCTTGGATGATGATACCTCTAACATTTTCATCAACTTTTAATTCAGCGAATAATCTAATCATTTCATCAACTAACTTTGATGAAAGTGCATTCCTCTTTTTTTGGTTGCTGATAAATATTTCTAACCATCCATCATGATTTTCTACTTCAATGTACTTTAGGTTTTTTAATCTCTCCATGAAATACCTTATCTGTTTTCTTTTGATGTTTTCCTAGCACCAATTATGTTAATTAATTTGCAAATGAAAAGTATTGTGACTCAGTTAGGCTCCATTAGACTGCAATCCAAATTGATATATCAAATTTTTGTCAACAGGGATTTCATATTCTAATAGTTGCTGTGCGTAAGACTTACCCTGAGGATCAATACTCAAGCTAGACATACCACCTCCACCAAGAGAATTTTTTAGCAAAAAATTAATTCCATTTATACCTGGAACATCCCAACTAATTACCTCACCGGTGAGGCAGTGAGAAAAAAATGTCGCTACATTTTCTGATGAAAGGGCCTCCTGGATATATGGAAGAAACTCTGGTTCTCGTGCTATAACTCCTATATTTGCATTATTTCCCTTATCACCACTTCTAGCATAAGCTAGTTTGTACAATGGGACAACGTATTTTGGAGCCGGATTAACCACTAAGCGTGACTTTGTCCTTGGAGTGCTCGCCTTTTCAATAATATTTGAGGGTGCCCTCGTGTGAATTAATTCAGTTTGCTCATTTAAATTCATGTATATATTTGCTTGATCTTTGGGAATTAAAAAGGAAAATAAATGTATAGAGGGTGAGACAGGAGGTCGACCACCAAGATAGTTAATTACACCCGCAGGCATTCCCGTTACCGCTTGAGCCATTTCACGTGATAGAAATGTTAAAGCAGACTTTTTAGTATGAGTTGCCATTAGGCGTAATACAATCTCTTTAGAGTCATTATATGAATTTTTTGGCCCGTAAATCGAATCGGTACCAAGAAGATCATAAGAAACTTTATTAAATGGTTCTAGGTCATTCTCAATTAATATTTGACTAACTTTATTAATTATTGCCTTTGCAATGATTGTCCCTTTTTCCTTTGCATCTTTTCCACCAATTACTAACGTACCAGCCACACGATAACCATTCATATAAGTAGCTGATACTTTATAATTATTTGTTGGTGCGCGGCCGGATGCTCCTCTTACCAGTACTTGATCTTTTCCAATTTCTCTTAGAGAAACTCTAGTGAAATCACATGTCACATCGGGTAATAAATATGCACCAGGGTCAGCAATTTCATATAGTAATTGTTCAGCAACTGTACCAAAGGTAACCATCCCACCTGTATCATTTGGCTTGGTAACAATAAAATCACCATCTTCTTTAACCTCTACAATTGGGAATCCCATATTATCATAACCTTTTACTTGTTTCCAATCAGTAAAGTTACCGCCGGTGCATTGTGCTCCACATTCTATGATATGCCCAGCTAAGCTTCCACTAGCAAGTAAATTGTATTCATCATCTTTCCATCCAAATTCATACATCAAAGGTGCGAGCACTAGAGCGCTGTCTACACATCTTCCAGTGATTACAATGTCAGCGTCATTTTCAAAGGCTTTCACTATAGGAGTAGCACCCAGATACGCGTTAATACTCAAACAAGATTTAGGTAAGGGAAGGTTAGATTCTATCTCACAAATATTCCCTTCTTTTAGCTGATCAAATTTGGTGATGAGGTCATCTCCAGTTACGGTGGCAATATTGAGGTCCACATTCATTTCATTTGCTATTTGTACTAATATTGCTCGACATGATTTAGGATTTATTCCGCCTGCATTCGAAACTACTTTTATATTATTCTCCTTAATCTTCCCAAGTAGCGGGGTTAGCTGTGTAACAAAGTCAGGTGCATAACCCATGCTGGGATCCTTTATCTTGGACCTTGCTAGTATCGACATTGTTATCTCAGAAAGAAAATCAAATACTAGATAATCAAGGTCTCCTTTTTCAACGAGCTGCTTAGCTGCAGTTGAAGTATCTCCCCAGAAACCGGAGGCACATCCTACTCTAACATTTCTTTTTTTTATCATGATTAGAAAATTTTATTGATTTAATGATTCACCTAACTTTCGCATTATTAATGTTGCTGACTCAATTGATCTGATATTTTGAACACTTTTCCCAGCTGAGTAAAATCTCCTCTTTGCTTTGTTATTCTTCCCAGTTCCTTTTCTAAGAAGATATTTCAGTCTTATGAGTGAATTTAAATTTAGTAAAACCCTTGTAAAATGTTTAAATCTGCCCTTGAGTAATTTCTGAACTAGCCAAGAGTTTTCAGTTCCATGGTCGCTTGATTTAATGATAGATACAGGTATCCCCGTAAGCCGGTTTGTTGTTACAATATCATTTTCAGTTGCATCTACTATCGCATCTTTATAATCCTCTGGTGTGTTGCACTCTAAAGTTGCAATAAACCGTGTTCCCATTTGAACACCATGATATCCAATATTGATAGCTTTTGTTAATTCCTCTGAGCTACCAATACCACCAGCACATACTAGAGGAAGTCCTAGATCGTGTAGCTCACCAAACATTACTTCCATGGATTTTAGTCCAAGATGTCCTCCAGCACGATCATTGACACATATGAGACCATCGACACCGCCGTCAATGCTTTTTTCTGCCCACTCTCTTGATGTGATATCATTGTATACAAAACCTCCAGCATCGTGAACTCTGTTGCAAACCCAGTCGGGTTTTCCTAGTGATGTTATGAAAAACTTGATTCCCTCATCAAGTGCTATATCAATCCAGGTTGACATTCGATCTATATACTTTTTACTACCTTTTTCAATGAGTGCGTTAAATCCGATGGGATTATTAGTCATGGATTGGATATATTTAATTCCCTCCCTAAGGTCGTAACCATGAACGAATGTTAAGCTGACTGGTTGCATTATAGCTATCCCTCCACCATTTGAGGCAGCTGCCACTAGCTCTGGGTTTGAGCATGGGTACATTGCACCACATATTATTGGATACTGAGCTCCAGTATGTGCAATTAAAGGGTTTTCACTTTCTTTTTTATTTCTCAATGTGATTTAATTATCGCAAAGCCAACTAATTTTTCATTATCAAACTGATTTTTGACCGATAACTTTAATTCAAATTTTACTCTTGAACCAACTTTGCTCACGTGGGTTACTCTCCCTTTGCAGCAGAGGATATCATCTAAATTTGTCATTGACGAAAATTTGACTCCATATTCTTTTACGAGGACTTGGTCTATATGGTTTGTTATTGATCGTGCAAGGTAGCTCATGATGAGCATTCCATGTGCAATTACATTAGGTAGTCCAACCTTCTTCGCGAGTTGAGCATCAAGATGAATTGGATTATAATCCCCAGATGCCTTTGCATATTCCGAAAGGGTGGAGGAGGTTATTGGTTCTGTTATGAGTTCAGGTAATATGTCGCCAACTTTAATTGTTTCTAGGTTAATAGATTTCATACTAAGCGCGAATAACAAGCATAGAAGTTGATTCAGCAACAAGAATATTTTTTTGGTTTTTAAAAAGCGAGGTTATTTCGATGAATTGCAGCGCTTTCTTTTTTTTATCATAAATATCAGTAATCTTGCTTTCCATAATTATAGTATCTCCAGCATATGTTTGCATGTGATATTTATAGTGTTGACCTGCGTGAAGTATCTTAAACGGGTTTACTCCTAATGCGTTAATGTATTTCAAAGGATAATCATTTTCATTACTAATCACGGCTAGGAATGTAATTGGTGTTAACAAGGACGGATGTCCCAAAGATTTTGCTATTTCCAAATCAAAGAAAACCGGACTTGTTTCACCCGTTGCTCTAGCGAACTGTTGTACACGTTTAGCATCGACTTTGTACGGTACAGCAGGAAACTTCTTATTGATGAGAGACAACTCGAGCATGCAAAATAATTTATCGTTAAAAAGTTGTTTTTGATACAATCATTTTTTCTAGTAGTCTAGGCGTTCGAAATCTTTTCCCAAATAATTGTTCTAGTTCATTAGCTCGTTTTTTGAATTCTGAGAGACCATAATTATTAATGAAATTTAAAATACCGCCTGTTTTTGAAGGGAACCCCCAGCCAAGTAGACTACCTGTATTTGCATCAGAACTTGATGCGATGATGCCTTCCTCAAAACATCGTATTGTTTCTAAGCCTTGTGAAAAATAAAATCTGTCAATAAGGTAAGCCTCTTCAAATTTAGAACCTGAGACCGGGAAGTATTCAGATAATTTTGGCCAAAGATACTTTTTATTATTTTTTGGATATTCATAGAATCCAGAACCTGAAGAGCGACCAGTTCTTTTTAATTTGGAAATCATAATATTCATCACATTCTCCCATGAACTGGGAGATGATTCTATTTTACCGCCAGAATATTTTAAAATCTGTGAATTGATATGAGATGCTAAATTAATATTTATTTCATCTAATATTGCAAGTGGACCAATTGGATATCCTGCCTTCTTTGCTATCGTCTCGATTAATGCAGGTTCTAATCCCTCATATAGCATGCTCATACCTTCATTTGTAAAGCACTGAAAAACTCTGGTAGTGAAAAATCCTGGACCGTCATTTACAATAATGGGTTCTTTATTAATTTTACGAACAAATTCGGTAGCAAGTGATAAGGTACCTTGATTGGTTTTGTCACCTTTTATGATCTCAACTAATTTCATTTTATGAACAGGGGAGAAGAAGTGTAACCCTATGAAATGTTCGGGTTTATTAGCTGCTTCAGCCAGCAAGCTTATGGGTATTGTAGATGTATTTGAGGCAAAAGTTCCATTATTAGATAAAAACTGACCTGAACTCGATATTACTTTTTCTTTTAATTCAACATTTTCATTAACCGCCTCAATAATTAAGTCACAGTTTTTTAAAAGATTATAATCAATACTCGTATGTAAACGTTTTAGAATATTTTCAAAATCGCTTTTTAATATTTGTTCGTTTTTTAGTTGATTAGTCAGGATTGCATTTATGCTATTTTTTGCTTTTTCCAGTTGCTCATCCGATGTATCAACCAATACGACTTCAAAACCAGATGATGCTGAAACATAGGCAATACCGTGACCCATGAGACCAGCGCCCAAAACGCCAATCTTATTTATTGATTTTGCTTTCAAAGCCTATCCTCAAAGAAAAAATTAATTTGTAAGAAAAAATAAAACCCCGTAAAAGATGTATGGCTAAACTATGTAGACGTATCTGAAAATATCAAAATGTAGTTTGCAATCGCAATAGCATAACCCTGCCTATTGAAGGGCCTCCTACGATCTCTGTGTGCATATGATTGAGAAGATTAGTAACAGAAAGGTTAGCCTTGAGGTAGTCATTGACCTTGTATCCCAGATGAATATCGAAAAGAGTATATGGTTTTATATCTCCAAAGTATATACCAGAGGACCATTTAAACCCATCAACATATCGAGCATTAAGAGATCCAGTAATTGGATATCTTCTGGAATTATATTGTAGCTTCATACCCATTTTGTGTCTTGGAGCATTAATTGGATCCATTGCATTGGTTACTGGGTTCAAGAATTCGTTCATCCCTAAGTAAGAGTAGTTTGCATCAATGGACCATTCCATGCTCAACAGCGCGGTCAAACTGGCATCAAACCCCCACATATCAACCTCGCCATAGTTAATGTATCCTACAACAACAGGCGGGGCAAAACCCTCTGTTGTGTCCATTGCCGTTACTCCTTGTAACCCTCCACGCCAGTGACTAAAGGATTCATCATAATCATCACGATCGTTTATAACATTATTAGAAATATTATCTATGGTATTGATATTTCCGTCTCCATCGTAGTCTGTCTCCAGTACAGATTTTTCGATGACGATAGGAGTAATAAAGGTTACGGGGCTGACAAAACTGCTATAGTGGCTAGTGTAGATATCAAAAGTACCAAAAAAGAGATTGCCTAGTCTACCTTTATATCCAAATTCCCAAGAATTGACTATCTCCGGTTCTAATGTAGGGAGGTCTTTCACATCTTGGCCATAAAAACCATCGATTTTAGGGTCCGTTGAGGGATAAAAATAAATTGATTCGCTAGTGTCAACCGGCTCGTATTTTCCTTCAGTTGGTATATAATAGTACGGGTTTCCAATGGAGTCCCTAGGGAATACATACCCACCGTCTGCTCCTTTTGCAAAAACTTGAAATACAGAAACACGGGTGACATAAATATCTAAAAATAATGCCTGATTTGTAGGTGTGTTGAAAGCCCTTGCCCAGGTAAGTCTAAAGTTTTGATTTTCTTTGGGTCTATGCACAATTCCCACTTTAGGTGATATTTGAAGCCCGTTAGATTTTGATAAGTCAAATTTCCAGTCAAAGGGGCTATATCCCATGCCATAACCTTGATTGTTAAATTTTATAACATCTGTCAAGCGATCATGCGCATCAAGTCTTGTAGCCTGAATAAGCTCCCACTTATTGTTGATCTTCCAGTTAACTTGGTAATAAGCACCTAATTCATTTACAGTATATCTGTTATCCTCAGATGCTTCATCAATGCCCTCATCAATATTTTCATCAACGGCGCCGTCTCCGTTATTATCTAAACCATCAGCGTATACATAAAATTGTTGACCTCCAAGCCATCGAACGCCAGGCTCAATTACTTCTCCCACATCATATGTACTATTGGAGTTTGCATCTACAAAGTCTGGAATACCATTTTGATTGAGGTCATCGAAGTCATTACTATCTCCATCATTATCTATTCCATCAGATATTGCACCGTAGACTGCGTCCTGACTAGCAGAGTCTGATGGGGCGGAAAATTGTGTTTGATTTTCAGTAGCCCACCTCGTAAATAGCTCCCCATCATCAACCCATGTGTTTGTATTGACATCAGCAAATACGTAGGGAGACCCCGCCTCACCGTTACCATTATTATCTCTTCTATCGTTTTTATCTTTATCTGATAAGATGGTACCTCTTGTGTCAGGCATTGTTAAAAAATAATCTAGTCCCCAGACAAAACGTAAATCTCCATTCTTCCATTCATTAAGATGCTGTAATTGAAAACTAAATTTCTTCGACCTATCAAAAATCATACTACCTGTAGCTAGATTTCGAGTTGGGCGACTTGGGTTACCTGAATAACTTGTATTAAGATATGATTGAAGAAAAAGGTTTTTCCATCGCATTCTGCTTTGGTAATATCTATACACCCACCCATCCGCAATATACCTAGCGATTCCAGTGATATTGATGTTTTTTGCCCAAGCATAGCCATGCGACAGGCTCAATGAAAAATCAGAATCCGGTTCCCAGTCAACTCGCATGTCATATCGATAATTCCGAACATTAAAATTTGGATAATCACCAATACCATCATCGTTCGCGTCCTTATAAATACTAGGCAGATTACCATAATTTATTGAGAAATCCTTCTCATCGACTTCATCAACTCCAAGCTCACCTGGGCTCGGTAATCCATCGCCATCTAGGTCATTATCTTCAAAAATATCCCAAGTGGAATTACCGTTTAGATTCTCAAATGTTTCACCATCCCATTGGCCATTATTTTCGCCTAAATCACCGGTATTGGGAATTCCATCAAGACCAAAATCAAGTAAAACTTGGTTCCCAAAAATATCGACATAGTCCTCTCCAACATCGCTGTCATACATGTTGTTACCATTTAGGTCAACAAATGGCTCACAAATAGTATCGAAGGTATTTCCTAGATTATCTCTGTATAATCCCCAGTCACCATCATCATCAAGACCATTTAATCCCCAATCGTCATCGTAAATGCCATTATTATTTGTGTCAAAAACAATATTACCGTTAGAATCATACAAATAATCTCCGAACCCAAACTTGTGTAGTGGATCTACCAGGCTCCATGTGGAGTCAGGGTTCGAGTAGACAGTTGTATTCGGTTGTAATCTTTTCATGTCTACGTAGGAACCAAATCTATCAAGCCATGCACTACCAATTTCATCACTCTCATCTATCAGTCCATCACCGTCATTATCAATGCCATCCATCCATATCTCTGATTCATCATCCACACCGCTATCTATGTACTCATCTATGGAGCCATCACCATTATTATCGACACCATCGGCATAAGCTTTACCAATATTATCCTCTGTGACATTCCATAAAACCATTCCGTTGGGTAGGGTGTAGCGATTAAACTGATCTGTAGATGCCTCCTCTACCATATCCTGTGTTATAGTTGGTGAGCCTAACTCGCCTTCACCCTCAGCAATATAGTCGCCCCAATAGTAACCAATCCAAGACTCATCAGATCCCTTCACGTGATTAACCATTTCACTAGTGAACCGCGGATTTCTGCTAGAGGCCAATATGCCACCCCTGTCTAGGCGGTCATGTTTAAAATTTGGTCTCCCTATAAATGCTGGATCGTGTCCCTCATATTCATCTGGATTATAATGTGTCCAGTCCTGACCTGATAGCGCAACACCAGATAACTTGATGCCAACGTCACCAAATTTATGCGCAGTTCTAAAAGTTAACTTTTTCAAAAGTTCTGTATTATCTTGGCTTAGTGCTCCGCCTTGTATGTTGATACTAGTTCCAGTTGATCTTAAAGGGGAGGAGGTAACAATATTCAGAACACCGCTGTGCGCATTTGGACCATATAACGCAGAAGAGGGTCCGAGAACAACCTCAATCTGTTCAACATCTTCAAAAGATACGGGGATCACATTATAGGCCGTTAGCCTCAAAGATGGGACATTCGCCATTCTGCCATCTGTGAGAGTTAAGAGTCTTGAGCTGAAAGATGAGTTAAAGCCACGTGCGGTCATGTTATAACTATCAATACCTGATTGTGTAAAATCAATGCCCTTAGATCCTTTCAGGTAATCACCAAGGTTTGTGTTACTTTCTCTTCTTATCTCTGTCTTTGAGATAACTGAGATAGCTGCAGGTGCATCCTCAACTCTTTCTCTCCGTCGTGAGGCGGTGACCACGTATGTTTCCATCTCTATTGCCTCGGGCTGCAATTCTAGATCCTTGACAAGTTGCTGGTTGGAGTTGATTTTGAAGCTTTTTTTATAATCTTTATATCCGATATATGAAACGGTTATATCATATTCTCCTTCTTTCAAATCTTCAATAAGATATTTTCCGCTCTTATCTGTAGCGGCTCCTAAGCTCGTTCCGTCAATCATGACGTTTGCCCCAATCAGAGGTGTCCCATTAGATGCATCAATAACTTTTCCAGATAAAGAGCTGCTTTGTCCATTTAGGACTTTAAAAAATGAGATTAACAAAATTAGATTTAAAATTTTCATAATATTCTTAAAATAGAAACAGCCCCTTTGAAGAGGCTGTTTCTATTTGGAATCTACTTTAATTTGAAATTTCTAATTATTTCAAGAGGAGCATTTTTCCTTTTTGAACTCTATTATCAGATTTTACTTCGTAAAAATAAACACCACTTGGAACTTGATTACCGCGTGCATCATTGCCATACCATGCAATATCATAGGTTCCTGGTGCTAGCTCGCCGCTATGCGCTACAGTGATTTTTTCTCCCAAAATAGAGTATATCGTAACCGTGACATCAGAGAACCTTTCTGTGGCAAACTTGATCTTTGTCTCAGGATTAAAGGGGTTGGGGTAGTTGCCAAGAAGCTTGAACTCACTTGCAACTGGTGCTCCCTCATCCAATTCAGCTGTGTTATTGTATACCCAAAAGGTAGTTACACGCTGTGTTGTGTTATCTGGTATGCAAGCGTTATCAATCTCTAGAACAAGCCTACCGGCTTCATACTCTGGGTCGTAGTCGTAGCCAGAGTCATCAATACCACATTCATAATCACAAACCGCTTGTAAAGTCAGAAGGGATACAGTTGGACCTTTTGAAAAAACGGCGTTACAGGCATCCCCACCGCCAGCAGTTGCACACTCAACGTATTCATCGTACAGCGTTTGTCCAATTGACGCGCCAGTAGGAACGGCGTCCTCATCATAGAGATAAATTGACGCAACTGCATAACCGCCAGCAGTTAACGCGGCTTGAACATCAGCAGGATCTGAAGCTAGTGCACCTTGAAATGCAGCTGTGAATGCTTGCGTTGCTTGCAGAAAATTGTATGTTAAGAAATAGCCAGTTGGGGCCATCGCCTCGTCACCGCTAAATGGTACACCATCTCCATCGTTAAGCGCACCGGTTGGATCAAACACATAGCCGTGGTTTGCGGTTACCATCCCTGATGGGCCGTCAATTTCACCTGTAAGTGGATGCGTCACATATGTTTCGGGGTTTTCTGGATCAATTGTGTTACCTGGACCGCCAAGGACAGGAAAAAAGCCCTCACCATCACCACCATCAGTCCATCCCAATCTTGCGTATAGTTCGGGGTTTGTCGCTGCAAGATATGCATCCATATTCGCAACTGTGACTGTATCTGCCGGTGCTACTGGGACTCCAAGATAATCGTTTTTTTCACCTGCATCATTTACACCAAGGCCAGATGAGACGCCGTCGTGCGCCTCCCAGTATATAGTTAAATCAGTTGGGTTTGTCTGAGTTGCATCATCAAAATCTATTGTGACCATCCCCCAATTTTCCATATCGGTTCCAACTCCATAGTCTTCACCCTCAACTCCGTTTACTAGATCTGGTGCTCCAAACTGAGCAAAAATACCTGAAAGTGTAATACCCCAGCCCATAGAAAATTTTAGAGGGTCGTCCTGATGAACAAATCCTGGTGTACTCACCCAGGTTCCCTCCTCACTAACATTTGGAACTGTTGAATATGTGGAGCAGTTATCTGCATCTGTTGTTGGGTATCTGCTGCCTTGATTTATGGTAAAATCTCCACCTGGTAGGAGGTCAACGTTCATTGTGACTCCGGCTAGATCTAGCAATGCAGGCGTTACAAGCGGAACTAATCTTGTTGTTACAGTATCACCGGGCTGGTAGGATGCTAGAGATTGCTGAAATTGTGGATTTGCTGAGCTGGGCCACGAACCAATTACCTCATAGCTTCCACCATATTCCTCATCATCGGCACTCTCCATTTCCCTTGTAACATATGTATACTCTACAATGGCGCCCACACAGGTAACGTTACCAAGTAGCTTATCTGCGTCAGGATTTTCATCATTTTGCGAGAACATAAAGCTCATAAAAAGTGACAAAGATATCAATAATCTTAACAATTTGGTCATATTTTGCTCCTATTTAATTTGATTTTTTAAGTAAAAGGTTACTTAAGGGTCAGCTTTTGTAAAAAGTTTACTAACCGCGCAGAAACCTAAAAAAGAATTGGGAATCGTCAAAGACTTTTCATTCTGATTGCTTTTTAGCTTTGCGATAGCTCTTTCGTGCCCAAAGAAGGTACAGGCAGTAAAGAGTGAGAATACTACCGAAAATAAAGGTGGCTTCAAGTATTACCCTAATTATAAAATCATCCATGGTCGTTGCTGATTAAACATGTCATGCTATTTAGTTTCATATGTTAAATTACAACCAAATAAATTGTTTATATTAACAAATGAAAATCGCAGTATTAGTTAAACAAGTGCCAGGAGGCGAGTCAGCCTTGCCCATGAACAGTTTACAAAATTGGGTTGACGAGTCATCAGTAACGTATGTTATGAACCCTCCTGATAACTACGCGATCGAGGAAGCTCTTCTAATAAAAGAAGGTTTGGATGATTGTGAGGTCGTGATAGTTAGCATGGGACCACAGCGTGTTCAAAAAGTTATTCGCGAGGGTTTAGCAAAGGGTGCAGACAGGGCCATACACATCGAAGAGGACATATATATTGAGAAAGATCCGCTTGTAATTGCTCGCTGTTTTGCTAAGGTTTTAGCTGAGGAAAATTTTGACCTTATTTTCACGGGTCTCCAATCAGATGACACCGGCATGGGGCAGACAGGAGTTCTACTTGGAGAGATGCTAGGTATGTCTACCGCGACTCTGGCTGTTGAAACAAACATATTAGACGGGTACATTAAGGTTAAAAGAGAGCTAGAGTCAGGTTGGTTCCAGCGATTAAAACTGCCTCTACCAGCTTCTATCAGCATACAATCAGGATTAAATACCCCGCGGTACCCATCGCTAAAGGGAATTATGGGTGCTAAAAAGAAAGAAGTAAAATCAGTCTTAAGGTCCGAAATATCGACCGAAAGTAGTGCTCAATCTATGGACAGAATATTCATTCCAACAAACTCGAAGCAAACAGAGGTCATAGACGGTGACGTAGATCAGTCTGTTGGTAGGATCATTGAAATACTCAAATCAGAGATTAAGGTTATTTAGGTTATGAACATACTTGTTGTTCTTGAAAATAACACTGGAACGCTCCATCGCCTGAGTTTAGAAGCTATAGTTGGTTCCCAAAAATTAGGTGAAAGTGTTTCAGTACTGCTTATCGGAGAGGGTGCGGAAGGTATTATTAACCAACTCAAAAATTATGATCTTGAAAAAATAATTACAGTCAAACATGAGTTGCTTGCATCGTACAACGCAGATGGATACTCTGAAACTGTTAAGCAGGTTGCCCTATCAATTTCTCCAAATGTTATCACAGCGGGGCACACATATCAAACAAGAGATTATATGCCTCGAGTTAGTGCAAAACTTGGGGCGCCATTTATACCAGACGTTATTGCTGCAAATGGTAATGGCTACACAAAACAAATCCTTAATGCAAAGCTAAACGCAGAGATATCTACCAGCTCGGAACTCTTTATTTTAAGCTTTCAGTCTGCCACTTTTAGTGAAGACGACTTGAGACCCGGCTCATGCGAGGTCGAGTCATTCCATGTAGAGCTTGACTCTAACATTGTTCGATCTGTTACAGAAGAACCATTTCAAGAGGAGCAGGGTGATGTAGATCTGGAGAGTGCGGATGTTCTTATTTCAGTTGGTAGAGGTATTGAGAAAGAGGAGAATGTGCCCCTTGCTTTTGAACTAGCTAGAAAAATGGGTGCGGAGGTATCCGCAAGTAGACCAATTGTTGACTCTGGGTGGATAGAAACTTTTAGACAGGTCGGTAGCTCTGGAAGTAATGTCGCACCTAAATTATATTTCTCCCTCGGAATCTCAGGAGCAATTCAGCACGTCGTCGGGATGAAAGGGTCAAAAAAAATCATGGCAATTAATAAGGACTCAGATGCTCCAATTTTTGAAATTGCTGACTATGCAATTATTGGTGACGTTTTAGAAATCGTTCCAAAACTAATTGAAGCATTGGAACAAAATTAATATTTGCTCACATACACTGAAAAAATAATATTCCTATTATTAGTGTTAGTTGCACTCGGTACTTCCTACGTTACGTTTGGCAGAATGTTCCGTATTATTGGTTTAGGTACACAGCAGATAACGTGGTTGGAAGTCCTGAAAAACTGGCGTCCTGGAGTTTCAGCCTTTCTTAGTCAAAAAACCCTTTTTATAACACGTCCGTGGGTAGGTTTCGTTCATGCGCTAGTTGCCTGGGGTTTTACTCTATACCTAGCTGTAAATGTTATTGACGTCTTGTATGGGTTCATCCCTGACTTTGAGTTTTTTCCCAACAGCGTACTTGGAGATTTATACCGTTTTTCAGTTGATATTTTTTCTGTGCTGGTCTTACTGGGTGTACTGTACCTTATCCTTAGAAGATTTTTACTAAAAGATAAACGCTTGGAGGTTGAAAAACCTGTTATGGTTTCAGAAAAAGCACTGGTAGGAATGCGCCTTGATTCTCTGCTTGTCGGGTCTTTTATAATAACACACGTTGGATCAAGGCTTTTATCTGCGAGTTTTGAGATTGCAGGTAACCACGCTGACTACAGCCAGCCAGCGGCGAACTGGATTGCTGGCTTTTGGAGTGATCTATCGCCAGCGTCCATAAATAGCTATGAACATATTACATGGTGGATTGCATTGGGCCTCATTCTTACGTTTCTTCCATATTTCCCATATTCAAAACATGCGCACCTTTTTATGGGACCTTTAAATATTATGGCTGCCGTTAATCGTAAGTCCATGGCAGCACTAGAAACCATTGATTTTGAAGATGACAACCTTGAGCAATATGGTGCATCAAAGCTAGAGCATTTGCCCCAGACTCAGTTATTAGATGGTTACGCATGTATACAATGCAGTAGGTGCCAAGATGCCTGTCCCGCATATGAGACGGGGAAAGAGCTATCACCCTCAGCAATTGAAATAAACAAACGTTATTTTTTCAACGAAAACTTTTCTGCTCTTGCAAAAGGGGAGTCAATTGACAAGGCGCTTACAGAATGGATGTTAACCGAGGAGGCAGCCTGGAGCTGTACAACCTGCGGGTATTGCCTGGAGGTATGCCCAGTTGGGAATGAACCAATGATTGACATTTTGAGGGCAAGACAAAATCTTGTTATGATGGAATCAAAATTTCCCCAAGATGCCGTTGAGACATTTGAAAAGATTGAAAATTATGGCAACCCATGGGGCCTTTCACCACAAGATAGGGAGAATTGGATGGAGGGCAGTAATGTTCCTTTGATGCGAGAAAAAAAATCTGCGGAAGTCCTGTATTGGGCAGGTTGCAGTGGTGCATATGATACTAGAGGAAGAGAAATATCTCAGTCGGTGGCCAATATAATGGACAAGGCAGGCATTGACTACGCATGTTTAGGCAATGAGGAAACATGTACTGGAGACTCAGCTAGAAGAATGGGTAATGAATACTTATTTCAAATGATGGCTCAACAAAATAAGGAAACATTCGAACAATATAGTTTTAAAAAAATTGTTACTCAGTGCCCTCATTGTTTCACGACACTCAAAAATGACTATGCTGAAATGGGTATCGAGCTAGATGTTGTGCATCATTCCCAGTTTATAGATGATTTGATCAAGGCTGATAAAATCGACCCCAAACCCTATATTGATGAGGACATTACGTTTCATGATCCATGCTACCTCGGTAGACATAACGATGAATACGATGCTCCCAGAAATGTATTACAGTCAGTCCTTAATAAAGGAAGCATAAAAGAGATGGAACAATCAAAATCAGAGAGCTTTTGCTGTGGTGCTGGGGGTGGAAACATGTGGTATGAAATTAAGACTGGAGAAAGAATTAATCAAAACCGTGTTAAACAAGCCGTATCTACAGATGCAAAGACAGTAGCAGCGGCATGCAACTTTTGTAATATAATGCTAGAAGATGGAGTAAAAACTACAGGCAATGAAAATAATATCAATGTCCTAGATATTGCAGAAATAGTATCAAAAGGGCTATCTGATTAGCTACCAGGGTTTGAGCTTCTTAGATTAATTTTTTAAACCTATTTCTTTTAGCCTCTCCTCAAGATACTGCCTAGCAGTATATTGACTAGATAATTTCACTCCGTCCTCAGGATGTAAGAAAAGAGGCATTGAATATCTACTTTCATTCTTGATGGTATCCCCGGGGTTTATGATCTGGTGAGTTGTTGAGGGATAATAACCATTAGATGCCATTTGAAGCATATCGCCTGTGTTCACAGCAATGCACCCCGGATCGCAGGAGACATCGTGCCATCCGCCTTCTATATCTCTCACTTGGAGCCCTGGCTGTGTTCCCGCGACTAAAAGAGTTATTAAATTAATATCTTCGTGAGCTGCGCCTCTTATAGCACCTTCTTCTTCACTTCCATCAAGAGGTGGATAGTGGATCACCCTCAATAAATTAGTTTTGCTATTTTCTATCATTTTAGGAAGGGGAACTGAAAACAGCTCAGTCACTTCATCAGGTGTTTCAACCTGTATCCAATTTAGCAGGGTAGAAGTAAGTGTTATTAGCTGCGATTGTAGATCAAGAGTCGCGTTACTTAGCTCCTTAGGGAACTTTCCCCAATCATAAACGTGAAAAAACTCTTTGAGATCTTTCTGTGGTGCTCCCTTTGCATTTTCTGTTTTAAAAGGGAAGTAGCCATCTTGGCCGTCCTCTGAAAATAAATAATCATGCTTAAAATCGGATTCAAAAAACTTTACCCACTCGCTATAAACTTTTTCAATCAGTGCAATATCAATCGGGTGGTTGTGCAAAACGCTAAAACCTGTTTCTCGAAGAGAGGCTGAAAAATCTCTAGGACAATTTATGCTTTTGTAGTCTACTTTTTGGACATTCATATATATAAATTAAGGTGATTCTTCTAAACTGACCAACTCTATACCTACTTCTTTTGCGCGATCAGTAATTCGTTGATCTCGGTATAATTCACGATAGTAAATAACTTTTATTCCTGAATTTGCTATAAGTTTAAAGCAATTATAGCAGGGTGATGCTGTCACGAATATTTCTGAGTTGTCTATTGATACACCGTTTTTTGCTGCCTGCACGATGGCATTTGCTTCTGCGTGAGTGGTTCTAATGCAGTGACCATCAACCATTTCATGGCCTACTTCATCACAGTGGGGTAGGCCTTTTATGCTACCATTATAACCTGTGGAAAGTATGTTTTTATTTCTTACAATAACTGCGCCAACATGCTTTCTATCGCATGTTGACCGGGTAGCTACTTCAGTGGCAATATTCATGAAATATGTTTCCCAGCTAACCCTATTGCTTGGCATCTCTATTCACTTTTCTTCCGGTTGTAAATTTTCACTGCGTACCTCGGTTCACCATAGTATATTTTTTCAGCCACTTGTGCTAGTTGCGCAACTAAAATAAGGTATGCCCATGTTGGTACGGTGACGCTAGAGCACCCTTTGATAATCACCTTTTTACCTTTGTAATTGTTTAGGTTGAGAGCATCTATTTGTCGCCTAAATGATTTTTCTTTTATGATGCCCTGATCTAAAAAATCATCAAGTAAAATGGTTTCCATCTAAAAGTATCTTTTAATTTTTTCTACTGAGTCTCTAAATATATCTATATCTGATTGATTATTGTAGATATATAAGCTTATTCTTGCTGCTGAGGTCTGGCCAAGGCTAGATAATAAGGGTTGCGCACAGTGGTGACCAACTCTTATGGCAATATTATCCTCATTAAGAAATTGAGCTAGGTCATGAGCGTGTATACCATCGATATAAAAACTTATTACTCCATTTCTATTTTTTGCGGACCCAAGAATGTGCATTCCTTTAATATCATTTAAGGTGCTGAGTGCATAGTTTGTTAATTTGCGTTCATGGTCAGATATGACATCCATCCCAATTTCTTCCATAAAATCAATTGCGGTCCCAAGCCCCACAGCTTGAACGAAATTTGGGGTTCCTGATTCAAACTTGTATGGAAGGTCGTTCCAGGTTGAGGATTCCATTGTTACTGTTTTTATCATTTCACCTCCACCCATGAATGGCTCCATCTGGTCAAGTATTTCCGTTTTACCCCACAAAACCCCTACTCCTGTTGGTCCAAGCATTTTGTGACCTGAGAATGCATAAAAATCACAGGATAGATCCTGGACATCTACTGGCTGATGAGGTACACCCTGTGCACCATCAACAACAAATATAGCACCTAAACTTTTCGCTATCTTTGAAAGTTTTTTTATGGGATTGATGGTCCCGAGAACATTGGAAACATGTGTTACGGATATAATTTTAGTGGCCTCAGAGAAAAGTTTGTCGGGGTTGGAGAGGTCTAATTCTCCGTTTTTATCAATGGGGATATAATTCAATTGTGCACCTGTTCGCTCGCAGGCCATTTGCCATGGAACTATATTTGCATGGTGCTCCATTTCTGTGATAAGTATTTCATCACCCGGTTTGAGGCTACTTCCTATGGTGTTTCCGAGGAGGTTAATTGACTCGGTTGTTCCTTTTGTGAAAATGACCTCCTTTTCGGAGGGGGCATTTATAAAATTTGTTACTTTTGTGCGAGAATTTTCGTACTGTTCTGTTGCTTTGCTGCCAAGATCATAGATTGCTCTATGCACATTTGCGTTTGATTGTGTATACATTGCCTGTACTGAATCAATAACAGTTCTTGGTTTTTGCGTGGTTGAGGCATTATCCAGATAGATGAGATCGGATTCATCGAAAATAGGGAATTCTGATTTTATATTTTCTATGCTCAGTCCCACTATATCATACCTAGTTCTAACTGAGCTGCCTCGCTCATCATGTCTCTAGTCCACATAGGCTCCCAAACTAGTTCAACTGATACCGCACTGACGTCTTCAAGGCCGCTTATTTTACGTTCTACCTCATCAGCTATTACTGGACCCATACCACATCCAGGCGCTGTAAGGGTCATTTTTACAGTTATTGCTTTTCCATCTTTTCCATTTTTTATGTTTAAATCATAAATCAGTCCTAGTTCAACTATGTCAACCGGTATTTCGGGGTCATAGCAGGTTTTGAGCTGATCCCAAATTTGT
The DNA here is from genome assembly GCA_913041325.1 of uncultured Fidelibacterota bacterium. The sequence continues at coordinate 39,717 of CAJWHU010000002.1, forward strand.
TTTTCAAGATCTCCGGATGGAGTTGTGTTGTTATCTTCTGGCGGCTCTAATCCTAAGGCATCAGCGTTTTCAGATCTAATCTGAACCATGTTACCGTTCATTACCACTGTATAGTTGCCACCGAGAGCTTGTGTGATACGAACTAGATTTCCAGCAAGTAATTTAACTTCATCTCCAGAAGGGACCATAAAAGCGTCTACATCTCTAAGCAGACGTATTGATTCCGAATTATTGGGTTTCATTTTAAAAGCGCATGAACCTTATTTACAGCACTTGTGAATCCATTTGTTCTTTGATTTGTGATTGTATTCTCAAGCCCGACCGAAGAAAGTATGTCATTACTTTGTATTTTGAGAATCTCTTTTACAGGTTGATCAGAAAATACTTTTTCCAAAATTCTCAATAATCCTTTTACGATTAATGCATCAGAATCAATTTTAAATTTGTAGGTTCCATCATCGTTAGGTATCCCAACTATCCAAGCTTGCGATGTACAACCATT
>CAJWHU010000003.1 GCA_913041325.1 uncultured Fidelibacterota bacterium
CCCTTGGCAAAGGCAGTTCGGACATAATCTTGACTAAGATTTTCTAATAAGCCATTTTTCATGAGCACAGTTAATGTAGCAAAGCTACTAATCGACCATGCGATAATTGGAAGTATCATGTGGTGTACCTGATCGAGTACTTTTTCAAAGAAAGACATTTGATCCCATATCTCTTTGGGTGAATGCAGACCTCCAAGTGGAAAAACATCAAAGAAACTACCTCCCCCAAGTAACACTAGAAGCACACCTCCCAATGCCCATCCTGGTATGGAGTATGCAATAAATATGGTCACGCTTGAAGCAAAGTCAAATGCAGACCCATGAGTCATTGCTTTTTTGATGCCTAAGGGTATACAGATCAGGTATGATAAAATAATACCAGTAAGCCCAAGCAATAATGATATCCTGAACCTAGGAGCCATGACCTCGGTGACAGGTTTTGCATATATATACGATCTTCCGAGGTTACCAGTCAAAATACCAGAAAATTCGGTTTGAAAAACCACAGCCTCTACTGACATATCCTTTTTTACACTATCAACAGAGGCTTTCCAGACACTACTCAACGACCCATCAGCTTCAAAGACTTTAAGCTTTCCATCCTCACCTTTTTCAATGTAAACCTCCCATAACTTCCCATCACGCTTGCCTACTCTTTTACTGATTTTACTTTGGTCAGGACTGAATAAAGCTTCTCGATGTTTTATCTCTCTAGGCCAAATACCTAGCCATATAAGGTATCGCTGATAAATAGGTTTATCAAAACCATAAAATCTCTTTAGCTCTTTTAGAGCGCTCTCAGGTAGCACGCTACTTCCTAACTCCCCTGAAGAAGCCCCTCCTGCCTCAGCTCCGCCCATTTGTAGCTCCATGATTGCCCTGTCGATGGGGCCCCCAGGAGCAACTTGCAGGATAGTAAATACAAGGACTGTTGAGCCTAGAAAAGTAGGCACCATGAGAAGCAATCTTCTTGTAAAGTAGGTCGCCAATTTTGCGCTAACTATAACCTAGGTTATGTATTAAAGGTCTTTCCAGAAGGTGTGGTTCATATCGCCGATTTCAAGAGGAACGCCGGACTGCATGGCATTTTCTAAATCTGATGCTTTCTTTTCATCAAACCACCAATGATAGAGAATGTCTTCTGACCTGCCACCAAATTTGGATAGCATGTAATCAGGGTAACCAAATTTATCCCAATATAAAATTCTGATTGGTGGTTCTCGGGATAGTCCTAATGCGGAATGACGAGATTCTGTTATTATACTGTCAATCTCTTGGATGATTTCAACCCTCTTTGCATGATCAAATTCAGTGTCATATAATGGCAACAATTCGTCAACCCTATCGCTCTTGAAACCGTAGATATTATTATTATTATTTTGATCGGCAAGAATCGACTTATAACCTGTCTCGGGGTTCGGATATATAAGTCCACCCCATGCCTCAAAATCAATAGTAAAATTCCTGTCCATTAGATTTTTCCATCGGGTTGTTCTGTCAATAAATTTTATCTGCATATCTATGCCATATTGCTTCAAAATTTGCTGCATTGGAGTCACTCTATAATCAATAGATTTGTTTATCTCTATTGTAAAACTAAGTACCTGTTTCGTTTCCTTATGAAATAAAAAACCATCTTCGTTTCTTTCTTCATACCCTGCTTCCTCCAATAGCCTCACAGCTTTCTCAGGGTTGAACTCGTATTTAATATTATTTGGGTTTTCATACTCGGATCCGCTGTATAAACTGTTGATTGGCGTGTATTCGTTATAGAGAATTTCTCGATTAAATTTATCCCTATCGTACAAATAGGAGAATGCATACCTAAGCCTCTTATCATTAAACGGCCATTTTCTCATGTTAAATGCATAGCCCCATGTTCCCGCCGGGGATTTGGAGTGGACCCTTTTTTTCTGTATCCACCCCATCTTTGTTGATTCAAAATCAGTTTCATCTACCCACATTGAGGGTTTCATAACCTCAAAAAAATCTGACTCTCCCTTCTTCATTTTTTCAAACTGCAAAGCGGGGTTCTCTTTTACAACGTTCACGGTAATTTTATCAAAGTTGTATAAGTATTTGTTTGCTCGATCTTTGCTTCCCCACCAATCATCTCTTCTGGTCAGTGTATACGACTCTTGGTTTATAATGTCCTTGTCGTATATTACGTATGGACCTGTGCCCGGCAACATTTTAAAATTATATTCTTCCAGATATGCTGTACCATCGAGATCCTTCAAATAATGTTCTGGTAGGATAACCATTCCACTAAAATAGAGCATATTACGCCAGTTTAACGTTTTAGATTTAACCCTAACAATATATTTACTTACAGCCACGGGTCTATCAATCTTCCCGTAGGTAATTTGGGTGGAAGGCATTAGGATTGTCTCATCCATTCTTATATCATAGGATGCAATAATATCATCAGCAGTAACCTCCTCACCATCGGACCACCTAGCATCTGGATTTATTCTAAAATAGAATTCCATTTTGTCTTCAGATATCTTCCAATGAGACGCCAAACCCGGTGTTTTCTCAAGTGTTACCGGATGGCTCCCCAATAGGCTTTCGTAGCAGAGAGCATTCATGATATAATAATTTTCAGTGTAGTTGTAGTATTGCCCAAGCGCTCTGAAAGTAGCTGGAAATCTTCCAAGCGTAAATTTCAAATGACCGCCTTTTTTTGCCTCCGGACTACCATAAAACCTGTAATCCTTTTCAGTAAACTGGTACGTTTCAAATCCCATGCTATCAGCAATTCTTTCAAAACCGTATCCTCCATCTTTGGCGGCGGTAAGAGTGTCTTTTTCAACAATTTTGTAGGCTTTTTTATCGTTTGATGACGAGCTTTCATTGCCTCCACCACAGGAGAAAATGGACAATATTAGTAAAGAAATAATAAGTATTTTCATTATAAGCCGATTCTATTTAATTATTATGTTATGTTTAATTGGACTGGAAATTAGTGCTGTAGCTCCATAATTAACATCACTATTCACTTGGTCTGGTATATATGTTAGTTGCCGGGTTTTGTCGCAAAGATTTTACCAAGAAAGTAGTATCCAAACGTAACAAATACACAGACTGCATGCGTTGAAGTCCATGAGGCCATTGTTTTTGCTCTCTCATAGTCTCGTTTCCAGTCATTGGTATACATCTGTCGAATTCTAGATCTTCCGCCATTTCTCTCGCACTCCTCAACTAATTTTTCAAACTTAAGTAACTGACTAATCGGTATTGCTTTCAAACCCTCCTTTTCTGCTAATAGGATCAGGTAATGATCACATGGATTGGGTGCTTCCATAAATACCTGGCCCTCGCCAAAAACAAGACTACTTAGAAGAAGAAGGTACTTCACCTTACTCCATATATAAACTTTATTGTGAAAACTGGAAGATCGTTGATCTTCATCTCTGGGCCTGTAACAGATTGTCTCTGAATTCTCCATCTATTAGTTTTATACAGATTATTCATAAATCCACCCTTGAAATCAATACCCATCCGAGAAGATATGTAATAACGAATTCCAATCATACTAGCATAGCCAAACCAGTCTGTGATCATCACATCTGTCGCGCCCATATCGCTGACAGGATCAGACGGACCTCCAAAGCTATTTATGAAAAAGTTCCAATCATCAGTTTTATCTCCGGGAGTTGTATCCAATTCAATTCTGCCCCTACCCCATATTGGTGTTAAGGTGAAGTTTAGCTCTATCCGAGGCCTCCACCTGAAAAAAGTTTCAATTGGAAACATCCTGTAGGTAAGCGATCTCCTAAAAACGGCTTCTGAATTTGAAAGCCGGATATTTTTACCGATTTCATATGATGTGAGTGAGTTATACCCAATTCTCGCATTGTTGAAAAATTCATAATACAAACCAATGTTCAATAAAAAGTTTCTGCTGAATACACTTTTAGTAGGGAATTGGACACTTACATTACTATCAAAACCTGTCAAACGGGGCTCATATAAACCTAGCCCAATATCAAAGCTTAATTTTGGCTGAGCAAATACCTTACTAAACAGGAAAAACAAAATAATTAGGCGGAATACATGGATTTGACTCTTCATATATGCATGGTAATTTAAGGCCCATGAATCATTTCGCCAGAATAATCATTTTTATTATTGCAATATCTAATGGAAAATCAAAAGATTTTGATGTTAAACACATGATAGTTGATTTTGAGGGAAAAACAACAGAGTGCTTTGTTGACTCTTTAGGCTATCAGTACATCTATTTTGTACCAAAAGATTCTGTAGACACGGATTCAGTCAAATTAAAAGACCTATACTACGTTTATAATGACTTTGATAGAGTATTTTATTATAGCTGGAGTTTCGAGGAAAATGTCAGGCGAATGGAAAATCGAACCGGGAAAATTTTCCTTATAAATGGGGATACTCTAGATTTCATCGACTTAAAGTTTAATAATGATATGATTGAACCAGAGATTTTCGTTAAAACTGGTATTAAACGATCCACCTATATTTCGATGTTCGATGTAGAAAGAATAGAAACTGATTTTTCAATAATGTCATACTCTGTAAAGCAGGGATTCTATTATTCTCTATCATCCTTTATCATTGCATCTACATTGGATGTTGTAAGAAATTGGGATAGGGAAAGGCGGGCAATACCCCAAATTTGGGATCAGTACAATGACCTGCTGCCAAAAATTTCAGTAATAGGCTTAAATAAGCAGCAAGGAACAGGCGTTACCTATCAATCTTTAACCTCCCTTATCCCTCTATCCGTTGGTTTTGCAATGGTTTATGATATTTATAGACAGAAAAATAAGTTTTATTTCACCCCTGTTTATGAAGACAAAAGCTTTGGAAGAAATATGTATGTATTTTCAATAGAAAATATTGTTAAGAAACAGTTTGAAAGCGTTATCTTTAATCTGGAAAAAAGCAAAATCGGAAGCAAGCTCTTACGTTTGTTTCGATAAAAAGTAACGTAAATTAAGACAATGCGAAGCAGTTTAAACATATTAAGATTCACAGCACTACTCTTTCCTATTTTTATGTCAACCTCATGCACTGATGATCCTATTGAAATCCCCGAGCCTGATACAACGGCGCCCCAATCCATGGTCCTTTTCCCGGTGGATGGGGAATCAGTTTCTGGAGAGGTCATCATTCAAGTTCGAGCTGTTGATAATGATAGAGTTGATTCTGTCCAATTTTTAATTAATCAGGTTTTAGTATTTACTGACTCAACAGACAATGACAACATATTCACCTTCAAGTGGAACACCAATGAAAATGTTACAGCTGACGGAATCACATCAAAATTATACTCTGAGGATGATTATCACTACATCTCTGCAATAGCCTATGATCCAGTGGGTAATAGTTATGCATCAGTTCCAATACGAAGTCTGGTGGATAATATTGATAACGAGGCACCTGTAGCCTTTTTTCTGAGCCCGTTTGCGGGGCAATTTGTTAGTGGCGTTGTAAACATCGAAGTGATAGCAAGTGACAATGACAGCATTCAATATGTTAGTTACTTTGTAAACAATATCTTACAGGGCTATGTGCAAGAAAGACCATTCGTTTTTCCATGGAATACAAACCTTGTGCAGAGTAGCAGCTACTACTCAATACATGCTAATGTCAAAGATGTGAGCAATAATAACACGACGATAGCACCGATTAGTGTATACGTTGATAACGGAATTGCTAACGATATCATACCCCCAACAGGTTCAATTGTCAGCCCTCCAGCTGGGATGACAGTAAGCGGCTTAGTACAGATTATAGTTAGTGCAAATGATGACAGAGCAATGGGAGAGGTAGCCTTATCGATTAACGGTGTTTACACTGCAACTATAGATAATGCACCCTATGCATATGTTTGGAATACATCTAGCGCGGAGGAAGACGCCGAGCATATTATTAGTGTTATTTTAGTGGATCTATCTGGGAATGAAACACCCCTGAACCCAATATCAGTGTTTGTAGACAATGAGCTACCTCTGGATTCTCAGGCACCTGTTGTGATGATAATGGAGCCTGCAGCTGGCCAGGATGTAAGTGGAATGGTCGATATTGAGGTAATGGCTGAGGACGATACTGGTATCGACTATATTGAATTTTTCATAAATGGTCTGTCTACGAATATCGATACTCTTGCCCCCTATGTCTATGAGTGGGATACAAGAGGATTTGAGGATGATTCGGAGCATTTAATCGCAGTTATAGGTTATGATATACAAGGTAATTCTACCCTCGCAACTCCGATTGCTGTCTACGTTGATAACTTTGACAATGTTAGTCCTAGCGGTCAGATCCAAAATCCTGTCCCCGGACAAATAGTAAGTGGCACCGTAGAGATAAGTGTTGTTGCTAGTGACAATGTTGGAATCAGAGATATTGAACTGTCTATTGATGGTATCCCGAGAGATACACTATTCGAAGAGCCATATACCTATAACTGGGATACAACACAAGAAAGTGAAGATCGGGATCATGTTATTAGCGTCATTGTTTCAGACACATCTGGAAATGTCGGACATGTTTTACCTATCAGTGTTTTTGTTGATAATATTATAAATGACGATAGTCCACCAGTGGGCATAATATCAAGCCCGCTCTCTGGCCAAGTAGTTAGTGGAAACGTAAATTTTACTGTTGAATCACAGGATGAGAATGGTATCTCAGAAATTCAATTTTCAATTAATGGTAACATTGTCGAAACTGTATCCGACGTTTTTTCACATACATATATCTGGGATACTACCCTCCTTGATAATGGATCTGAACACAGCTTATCATCCTCAATAACCGATCATTTTGGAAATACATCGCTTTTACAACCGGTATTAGTTAGGGTGCAAAACTAATGAGAATTTTAAAGCATTACACCGCAGTATTACTTTTAATAGCAGTTGGCTGTGAGGGTCCAATTTTTGACGTTCCAGCTGATGAAGATTCGATTCCACCCACTCTGACAATAACCTACCCAGCAGATCAGTCTGTATTATCAGATACCGTGGTTATTAGTGCATATGCATTTGACAATGTTGAACTAGAACAGGTTACTATTTACCTTAATGACTCAGTAGTGCATGAAAGCAAAATTGGCCCTTTTGAGTACATATGGCCTACAACTAACGAAGATGAAGACGAATATTATACAATAAGGGCAAAAGCAAAAGATCTCGCCGGAAATGAAAATTACACCAATACAATTCAAGTACTAGTTGACAATGAGGATAATGTGTTACCAAGCGGAGCATTAATTTTTCCATTTACCGGTCAAACCCTCAGCGGAGAGGTCAATATTATCATCGAGGCAAACGATAATGAGGGTATTAGTTCTGTCACCTTGTTCATCAACGGTGACAGTGTCGCAGTTTTTACTGAAGCGCCATATACATTTTCATGGAACACTACGGAAGAAATCGATGATATTATATATACAATACATGCACATGTTGAAGATATCTCATTAAATCAAATTACCTTGGGGCCGATAAATATTACAATCGATAATTACGAAACAAATGACCTTATCCCGCCAACTGGAAATATAATTTATCCTCCCTCCGCTTCCACTGTCTCTGGAGATGTTGAAATTCAGGTTAGCGCGTTCGACAACGTTCAAATGGGTTATGTTGAGTTTATCATAGATGGTTCTCTGGTAAACACTGACTCAGTTCCACCTTACAACTATATTTGGAACACAGCAGGCGAAATTGAAGACGCAGATCACGTCATAAATGTAAACCTCACTGATTCTGCGGGGAATGTCTCCTCTCTTTTCCCTGTTACAGTTTTTGTAGACAATATAGCTCAACCAGATGAAACACCTCCAACAATTGTCATTTATGAGCCAGCTGTAAATCAAACAGTTTCTGGGCTTATTACATTCAAGACTATTGCGACTGATAATGTTGGAATTGACCGCGTTGTGTTCTATCATAATTATGAGGTTATACACACAGCAACGTCCTATCCTTTTAACTACGAGTGGGATAGTAATTCCATTATTGAGAACTCAGAACATATATGGTTTGCAAAAGCATATGACAATAGCGGTAACAGCGCTCAATCACAGCCGATGGCAATATATCTTGCAAACAGCGATGATACTCCTCCCGAAGGTATTATTTATTACCCATATCCGGGACAAACAGTAGAGGGTGTAATTGATATCTCAGTTCATGCAACTGATGATAGAGGTATTTCACAGGTTGAATTTTTTATAAATAGCGCCTCAGTGGGGGTAGATACGCAGGTTCCTTTTTCATACAATTGGAATACAAATTCAGCTGATGAGGATGTAGTCCATATTTTATTTGCTATAATTCGAGACCTCAGTGGCAATGAAACGGCAATATCCCCCATTGCCGTAACCGTAAACAATGATGACTCGCCGGCCAATGATGTAACTCCTCCAGTATTAGCTATTTTGTCTCCACTATCATCTCAAACTGTTACCAATGTTGTTGATATAATAGGGTTTGCAGACGATAATGATGCAATAGATGCAGTAGAATTTTTTATAAACGATGAACTAATAGCGACTGACAATGATTCACCATATGTAACAATATGGAATTCGATGTTGCACCCAAACGGTAGCGAGCACATCATTGGCATGAAGGCCAGAGACTTGTCGGGAAATGAATCAACAGCTCAGCCAATTTTTATAACCGTCCTGAATGAATATAATAATCAAGTGAATAATTTATCGTTAACAGAAAATATTAATTCCATAGCCCTTTCATGGAACAGACCAGAAAATGCGAACACTTTTAAAGTTTATAGAAATGAAATTTTTTTAATTGAAACATCTGAACAGTCTTATATAGATATAGTTCCACCAGGCAACGAGTTTTGTTACAGTGTCAGCGCCGTTAATTCGGTTGGTCTGGAGGGACCACAATCTACCCTGTCCTGCGGAACGGCACTATATCCACCCGCACCTTTATTGTCGCTGTCTGTAGATGGAAATACGGCAATTCTTAATTGGAGCTCAGTGACAGATACTGAATCTTATAGGGTTTATGAAAATGGAGATTTCATTCAAGAACTTATTGCAACAACATTCGAGAAAGTAATTGAAACAGGAGTTAACACTTGTTTTGAAGTTACCTCCGTTAACTTCTACTCTACGGAGAGTGCTAGGTCAAACGAAGAATGCGGGCAAGGTCTTTAGGGAAATAGATTATCCCCATTACAACTTTTTACTGTATGCTCAAGGTATATTGAGCCATACCGACCAGAATCAAATATTATAGTCCCGCCTTCTGGCTCAGACAAGTCTATGGTAAAATACTCTGGTGCGATTGTGTTTGCGTAGGTCACTGTATCAAACCCTGACGTGTCATTTCCAGCTTCCAAAACTTTGTATGTGTAATACATCCACCCTCCTCCTGTCCACAGAGCCGTATCCAAGAAAACTTGATTGAAATCCATGATTCCTGATGTATCACCAAGAGTCTCAAATGGCGTTCCTAAAACTAATCGAAAAATCTCTGGTGTGGCATTAGTTTGGGGGTTAACGCACAGGTATGATGAATCGAAGTTAATTATCTCCCAATTTCCGCCAGCTTTATAACAAAAAATTTCTAGAGGCTCTGAAAATGAACCAACATTGCCAGCGCGATCTCTGGAACGTACTTTATAATAAACAGAATCAAGCCAGTTTATTGTCGTGTCCTTATATAATTGAACCGGTGGTTTCACGATTGCTATTGAATCGAAACTAAAATCATTAGACTGCGACCTGAAAATATGGTACTCAGAAACATCATCCGATATTGATTTATCCCATTTTAAAGAAACTTTTGGGAAGGTTTCGCTGAGGGTAAAGTATCCACTAAGTTTTTCCGGCGGCTTTGGTGCCTCCTCGTCAAGAAGATCCCCACAACTCATGAAAAATATAAATGGCAACAATAAAAAAATCCAAGACATAGCTTTGCAATGATTATAAAAAAGGCAAAAGCCCCTTGAAGGGGCCTTAAAGCAGAGCGAGAGACGAGATTCGAACTCGCGACCCTCACGTTGGCAACGTGATGCTCTACCAGCTGAGCTACTCTCGCTTAAAACACGTTATTGGTACTTAAAGTTAATATAAATTATATGCATTTATTAAATTTTGAAAATCAAATTTTAACCTTCTTGTATCATGCTTTTATATCAAGATTTTAAGAAATATCTAAATGAATTAGAATGCGCTGTAGATCATATACGTGGGTAAAATTCAAAGATTCTTTTTTTAGATAGCAGAATAAGGCATGCACCGCCAAATAATGTAAAGTTCTCTATAAGTTTACGCCAACCTACTAACTCACCCTCCTTCAGCCCACACCCACACTCTATATTGAATCCTCTTACCATAGCCTGAAAAATTAGGAAATTAAATAAAAGTAATAAAAATGCGCTAAGCAAAGTGTTACCATCAATATAGATACCAAGTACAATTCCTATGCCTATAAATAGTTCTAGCCAAGGTAGTATAATTGCCACTGTATTTTCCAATCCAAATGGAACAAAATGATAATTGGATATGTCCCTCGCAAATTTGCTGGGATCTAATATTTTATCATAGCTTGCATATATGAAAACTACTCCCAGTACTAAACGCATAATATATATGAAAACAGGATATATTTTATTCATAATAAGAGACACTCAGACCCGCTTCAACCCAAGATTTCCAACCTCCCTTAAAAACAAAGATATTTTTGAACCCGAAACTCTGTAATTCGTATGCCAGATCTTCGCTCGAACCACAATCATCATCGCTGCAGTATATCACGAATTTCTCATTGAAACCGATTTTTGTACTAATTTTTTCTGCAAGAGAATCAACATTGTCATTTGCTATTGCTCCCGGGATGTATCCTTCAAATAGATATTCAAGACCTCGTGCATCAACAAATAAGGTGCTATCTCTATGAAAAATTTTGGCAAGATCTATATCTATTAAGCTAATAGAGGGTTCAGATAGAGGCTCTGATATATTATACTGATCTTGCACTGTTTTTAGAGGCTTTTTTACATAAGATATTCCTCCCTCTCTTAGAAAATTAAAAGAGACACTCACAATCAGAGAAAGAAGTAAAACACTAAATACTTGATTTTTGTAATGCAAATCTAATATTGTATATGATCAGTGATGGTGCCCATGGTGAGGATCAGAATAATTCTTTTTCCTGCTCACCTTAGGTCGATTTTTTGTTGGGGCCAAAGTTTGGCATGTTTGTATAGCAGCATTGACAAATGCTAACAAATCTTCGTCATCACCAATCTTCTTGTTGAGTGGTATTGTCTGGAATTTTATTGTATTTGTTGCAGATGAAATAAGAGACTTCGACGATTGAATATCAGTCTTATACTGTTCTATCATTGATAGCACATTTTGCTGGTTTTTATAAATTTCTTCAAGTTTTTTTCCTGGCTCTTTCTTTTGCAGCCTTGCGAATCTTTTCTCAATATTCTTTATTTTTTTCTCCTCCGCTGAAACATCAATAAATGGTTTGTTAGCATCTTTTCTTTCAACATCTATGGTCATCAGGTACTTACCTTGTTTTCCACATGAATACAAAAAAGGACCACCCTCTTTTTGTGGACTACTGGGCCTTGTCATGTTAGTGCTTCCACTCGTTATAATAAAATCAACGTCATCGAACTTTTCAGCTAGTTTTGTTTGATTTGCTCTTTCTGCATTTATAAGAGCTATAACTAGGTCAACATTACTTGAGAGCTCTTTTGCATATTTTCTACATACCTCAATGTAATCATCTGCAATGATTGATTTAGATGTATCTGGTAGCATATCAGTCACTCCGATAACGCCAATATTGAGACCGCCTCTTTGAAAAATATGATATGGTTTAAAAATCAGTGCTCCAGTTTTTGAGTCTCTGAGATTTGCTGATATAAAATTTATGTCACTGTCTTTTGTAACACTTTTAAGAAAAGTTAGCCCATTGATCACCTCATATTGGCCGATATTTATGATGTCATAACCAATTCTAGCATATCCATTGAGTATTGATTTGGCCCTAAACTCCTCTGATTTTTTATTCCAAGATTCCAACTTTTTAGTGCTGAAAAACAGATCACCGGCATCAACAATCAGTGGGTCAGAGCCTTGCTTTATCATTTCTTGAATCTTAACATACTTTCTTGACAGACCGCCTAGAGGATTTTTTTTTCATCCACATGGATCAAGTTGTCCGTGTACGCTACCTGAAAGAACCAGCTTGAAGGCTCCACTGCCAGACGCCTCGCTACAAGAATACGTCATGGCTAATATTGTAAAGATAATTATTGTAAAATTAGTCTTATTTGCCATGAAATTTATCCTCCGCTAAGCTTGACATTATAGCCGATGTTCTCAAGTATTGCTTTAATAGATTCCCTATTATCTCCTTGTATAATAATCTGCCCATTTTTGTGGGATCCACCCACTCCACATTTTTTTTTTAATAGTTTCGATAAATTAGAGAAGGTTTCAATATCCCCTTCCAGCCCTCTAACAACACTTGCTACTTTACCACCCCTGTTCCTTGATAGATGTATCCTTATTCTTTGATCTTTTATGGCAGCGATTTCGTTTTCAACATTATTTGAGGTTTTAAAATCAAGTGATTTGTCAGTTGAAAAAACAATATTGGACCGATTCATAATGGTATATTTGTTGTCAGATAATTAAAAAAATATTCACTATTTAACAACACAAACATACTAATTTTTTGTATGATATTCATAATATCAAAACAATGCATCAGCTTAATTTGACTATGAGTTCAATTTGTCAGTTTTTTTTATTCATGTTACTGATAAATGCTAACAATATTTTTCCAAGAAGTGGAGATAAGATTGATCTTACAATTTCAGATACTGGACTGAATCTGAAAAATTTTCATATCAAATGGACACCAAAAAATAAAGTGTTTGATGCTCATGACCTAAAACTTAGAGAATTTAAATTTTCATTTGCCGATATCGATGTTGATTATCAAGGGGACTCATTAACTACAAATACCGTTCTAAACATCTCTGGACCTAACATTATAATCAAAGGGTTAAATCTGAATTCAAAAATGGTCTACAAAGACTGGATTATTGATCAAAAAATAAATAGAATGAAAAAAAGGGAGTCTATTGCCAGAGCATCAATCTTGAAAATAGTAAATAGTATCGATCTTTTTAACATAGACAATAACAAGCTACCCTCAACATTAAATGATTTAATTGTAAACAAATATATAACGAGGGAATCATATCCACTCAATGATTACACGTGGTCCTATGAGCTTTTATTGCCTGAGTATGTAGTCGCAAAACCTACACAGCTCAATGTAATTCCAGATGCTGATAAGGTACGTTATGACTGGAAGACTAGAAAATTTCAAGTGAACCCAATATTAGATTCACTCAATAAAATTCCTGACGCAAATTGGAACTATATTTTTGAAATACAAGAAATATCTCAGATATTAGATTCAAAAATTTTATTAAAAAAAGATTCTAAAACATTGGGCTATGATTTCATAATGGAACGTGGTCAATTTAAAATTTTGGGCACTTCTTTTGTTGCAATTCCAAACAAAAATCTCAACTCAAGGTCAAGCCTCTCCTTACCTGAATTAGTCCTTGATGTAGAGGATTTAATATTTAACGGCTCTCTGGGTACTATACCTACAATTCACAAAATTGGAGGCAAGTTTAGATTTCGTAATTTTGAAATAAAAATTCCTGGAGATTTAAAAAATGAACCAGAAATTGAAAAGCTGTTTGAAACAATCGGTATCTGGAATAATTCAATTGTAGTCCGGCTTTTAGAAATAGAAATAGAAATGATCAATCAATTTACGGGAAATATTGCCTTTAAGTTCATGACTCCTTTTTTGAAAATTAATGTCAAAGGAGACTTTACATCTAGACAGAGCGGAAAAATACCTGATATACGATTGCATAATACTGAGATAAAAATTAACCCAGTTGCGTTGGGGGTCAGGAAATGGTTAAGAAATTGGGAGAAAGAAAAAGGGCGCAGTTTTAATAGGGTGGGTTCGACTATAATACTCAAGTTAGAAGGTTCTCTGAGTGATCCTATCATTACCGGCTTCTAAGATTAGCGATATGAGTACATGTATTTATTTTATGTATCCAACTTTAATCGCTTTCTTAAACTCATTGGTCAAGATAGTAACGAAGTATACTCCGCTTACGACAAGCTCACCGGATTCATTCAGACCATTCCAGCTGATAGTTTGAGCCTTCTCTTCCACAAAACCTGAGTAGATGCTAACAATTTTTCTCCCCATAATATCTGTGACATAAATATCTACATGTCCACTGCAAGGCATATCATAAGCAATATTTGTTCTTGCATTAAAAGGATTAGGATAAATTTGAATGTTTGGAACATTTGGTGTAAGTACTTCTGTATCTACCGATACAATATTGCAATTTGAAATATCCTGGAAGCCAACGTATTCAGATATACAGCTGGGGTACGGTGAACATATTTTGTTGTTTGATATGTTGAAATATATTGAATTATCCCATTCAAGGTTCAGTTCACAAATTCCATCATTGATACTTCCTGCGATCTGATTGTTCTCAACTCTTAATTTAGTAAGCGATGCCAGATTTTCTATACCAGTAGGAAATTCACCTACAAGTAAATTATCATTCAGGTAAAGTTCTTGAAGCTCTGTTAATGTAAAAATCTCAATCGGTATGCCACCCTCAAGCATATTTCTATGAAGGTACAACTTTTTTAAACTCTGTAGTTGACCAATGGAGGTTGGAATAAATCCGCTGAGACCATTATTGTAAATATTCAAGTACTCCAAATTATTAAGGTTTCCCATTGAGGAGGGAATCTCTCCAGATATGTTGTTATAGTAAAGTTTTAACTCTTTGATATTTGGTAAATCTCCTATTTCATTTGGCAATGAACCACTTAAGTTGTTGAACGAAAGGTCTAAAAACTTTAGACTATCCAAATTTCCTATGGTGTTAGGTATTTCACCCGATAAATTATTGTGGGATAGATCAAGCCTTATAATATTGGTAAACTCCCCTATTTCATGTGGAATAGAGCCTGATAGAGACATATTTGGCATTACAAGTTCCGTTACATCTTTGGAATAATATACCTGCCCCCACAACTCTACCATTCCATCACAATCAGAGTAGTCCTGATAACCGGTAAAATTTGCTATACAATTGGGGTATGGTTGGCAAATTTTGTTACTATCAATATTAAATTCATATGGGTTAGAAAAGTTTAAATCAAAGCTGCATATTTCATCCATAATTTCACCAGTTATCGAATTATCATTGACAAGAAATATTTCTAAATTCACCAACTGATATAAGCTTACAGGAATATCTCCTGAAAGCTGATTTCCACTAAGTGATAGCTCTGATAAAAAGGTTAAGGTTCCAATCTCTTCAGGAATATGCCCAGAAATACTATTTTCACCTAGCGAAAGCTTAGTTAAACTTATCATATTACCAATGGACGAAGGAATTACACCAGAAATATGGTTCCTAGATAAATTCAAGATCATGAGATTTGGAAGATAGCCTATTGACTCCGGTATATCACCTGTCAAACTATTATTACTTAGATCCAGACCCAGCAAGTTTTCTATACTGGATATCTCGCTAGGAATTGGTCCAGTAAGATTATTATCGGATAGATCGATGTACATGAGGTTTGTAAGTTCGAATATTTCAAGTGGGATGTAGCCCGAAATATTTTGTCCAGATAAAATTAGCTCAAAGGTTGATTCCTTCGGATAGCATTGAGACCATATTTCTACCTCATTATCATTGCACTGGCCAAAAATAAATTGAATTATTAAGTAAAATAAGATTTGTAATTTTATCAGTTTCAGTATCATTTTAGTCAAGTTTTAATTCATCAGCAATCGGATATACTCGAGAGTGCTTTTTTTCATTTTGCTCATGTTCTTTTATTAAAAACCCAAACAAAATTACACCTATTGCGTATAGAGCGGCAGTTACGAGAAAAATTTCATAATATTGAAAATTTAGCACTCTTAACCATTCAAATATTTTTGCACTTATAAACCAGGATGCACTCCATAAACTTGAACTTATAGCACTAATTAATTCCTGATTTTTCTTACCAACGTAGCTCATCATTAATTCGTTTGAAGATGGGTGCGCCATATGCATCATAGGCTGTCGTAATATAAACGCAACAACAGCTATAATGAGCGCATAAGAGTGATATGCATATATCTCAGTCAAAGACATAACTATTAGGCATACAATTGCTACAGACTGTACAACAACAATTGTCATCCAGTATCCATACTTTTTTCTTAATGTTGGAACCATTAAAGAAAATACGAATACTAGAAATGCTGTGAAACTCCCGAGCATACTAAACGAACTAGATGTGAAGCCAAAAACAGAGTTGAAGAAAAGATTAACGAAAGGTATTGTGAGTCCTGCACCAATAGAGATCAATATTAAAGGTGAAATAGCTTTAAATATCAAAGCCCAATCGTATGAATTTCTAAGTTCATACATACCTTCATTTTCTTCATATTTATTAACATTGATTTCATCAATATTTTTTGTGAATATGTATGAAAAAAAACCAATGGAGGTAATCAGCCACAAAATTTCGTACTCATTAAATCTAATTTCATGACCAAAAACTTTAACGTGATCCAACCAGTCTAATCCACTTATCATTAAACCAGAAAATATAGTTGATAATGACCATGTTGATGCTATAAGGGACAATGCCTCTGTGCTATTATTTGCATCTGTATGCCTAATAATAAATGGTAAAGAACATACTCTGACCAATGTCATGCCTATTCCCCATGAAAAAAATGATAATTGAATCAAAGGTGTAATAGAATGATGAATGGCTTCAATTACTAAAATACTTGTAAAGGGTACAATAAATGTAGCTAATTGAAAAAATGGTCTTAGGTTTTTGCCTCTAATATAAATTCCAAGTGGAATTGCAAAAGTCAGTGCACCAATAAATCTTAAGGAGTTGAAAGAAGCAATATCTGGGTCAGAATATCCTTGTTTTCTAAGGTAAATATTTAAAATTAATATAAATGCAACGTGAATCAAGCTTAGAATAAATTCGAGGAAGAATAGTAAGTGGATATTTTTAGGCAGATTTTTATAACTGCGGAGGATTTTTACCAACAAAACAGGTTTTACTATAATCCTAAATGGCGACGAGCAACAACTTTTTAATAAACCCAATCAGAAAAAAGGCCACTATAGGAGAAAAATCAAATCCTCCGCCCTGAATGGGAAGATTTTCTCTTATGGGTCGAAGAACCTGCTCTGAAATACCATATACAAGCATAACATATTTATTACCAGATTGATCCGGTAACCAGCTCAAAATAACTCTGGCTAGCACTAATATTTGCAGCAGGTCTGCAGCACTGTTTATTACAAAATATAACATAGGGGCGAAATGCCTAGCTTTGTGGAATCAAAACCATTTGAAATAATTCCAAAAAAGAATTTGGAGTATGAACATTTATTTGGCAAGAGCGCCCATTGGATCCCAAGGATCTAGGTGTATTGCTTCTTCGTTTAAATAAAGTTCATAAAGATCATTAGAAACGTGATTTTTGTGAACAACAACTTCGTAATTATACTCGTCAAACCATTTATCAGTCATGATATTATATCCTTTATCTCCACCCTTCGTTCCCCAACTATTCTCTACGCGCCACTTTACTGGTTTTTGATTTTTATCGAGGTCAACACCGGTAAATAGCATTGCATGTGTCATTTGGCTATCACCATATTCTAATCTGGTGGCTTTGTCCATACCAAATTCAATATTATAAAATTCCCTGTAGTTAAAGAGGTCGATATCCATGACACCCAAATTACGATGGAAATGCTTACCTACATCACAACCGAACCAAACAGGTTCATCGTTTTGCAGAGATTTGATCGTTGCTCTTTTCATGGTATCACTATCAACATTGAGGTATCTAATAGGATTACCCTCAATAACATTCCCCAGGTAATCAACTGTATAAACTTTTTCATATGATTTGTCCGACATAGGGCAATTTATGAGGCAAATAAAATCTTTTAGATTTAAGTTAACATGCGTACTGAAAAATGATTTTGGGGTCATACCCTCAAAACGCAAAAACTTTTTTTTCTTGTTCCTTACCTGCCAATCAAATGATTTGGGTGGTGTGCCAAGGTGAATAGTTAACATTTTATATATATCTAGAAGCATTTCATTTTTAAGCGCTTGAACGTCATTCTCTACCATTCCTTTTGATAAAGCTGTTCTAAGTATCATGGCATTTTCTCGCAGTCTTCTTGTAATTAGCTTGTTCATAACCCTAGAATTACTGGATGAAAAAGATTCAGGCATTTCGGATTGTGGGACTACACCATATTTGTCCACTAAATTAATCCACATGTCCCACTGCCCTCCATCTTGGATGGGATCTGATAGTAAGTGCATTACCAACCTACTATTCCAATCCATTTCGTGTGTTGAAATAATAGATTCCAAAAAATAATTAGATTTTTCAAGTTTATCCCAAAACATAAAATAGCTTTGAGAAAATTGAAAATCTTTTAGATCATATTTTTTTCCTAGATGAACACGAAATAAGTTTAGTCCAGCAAAGCCCCAGCACCTGCCACTAGATTTTTGATTTGTTGAGGGCATCTCTCCGCTTATCACATCGGAAAACGTATGGTCAATTTTTCTAAAATGATCCCAGTCCATGGAAATTTCAGTTAGGTCATTCCGAAAAGAAGCATTTCGGGCAGATTTCACATGTGAATCACCGTTTATTTTTTTATCAAAACTTTTGATTGTGTCTAAATGAATATAGTTGCTCATAATTATCCTGCTGTGCCTCGATTAAATGGAAATTTTTAGTTAAATATTTGCCTTGTATATTAGTTTGAAGCAACAACTTAAAAAAGTGAGAACTCTTCAAAGTAGTCTGAGAGAATAAGTAATTTGATAAACTAATTGGGATTTTGAATGACAACCGCATTATCAATTCTTAATTCAAACATGAGGTCGTCATAACTTACGCAACGTCCTTTAATAGCAACGTTTTCACCTATTTCAACAAGAAAACCGAGCCCTTCTGGAGGCGAGCAAATGAGATGAGTATTTAGGATCATAAATGGCAGATCAAAACCCGTTACAATACCGTTTATGTGTATAAATTTATTTAACAGATTATTGACAGGATTATCTTTGAATATTTGGTACAGTGAATCAGCATCGAGTGTTATTTCGGGGTCCATATTGACATAATTCGGTTGCTCTCCTAATCTATTGTATATAAATACAGATGAAATAAGAATTAAAAAAGTAACTATGAGCAAAATTTTAAGATTCATTTTAACTCCTCATAAGTAAGTAACTAAATTTAGTACACTAATTTAATGCTCAATATAACATTAATTAAAAATCACGCTGACATATAATATTATCAAATAGCATAACATTTTCATGAAAAAAATATATACATTTCTAATACTGCTACTTGGATTATTGAAGGCTGACGGTATTTATTTTACTCGATCGGGAGAAGTATCTTTTTTCTCGAGCACTCCTATTGAAGACATAAAAGCTGTGAACAATCAGGTCACATGCGTTCTAGATGTCGAGTCCGGTAAGACTTCGTTTCGTATTCCAATTCGAGGTTTTGTATTTCCTAATGCCCTCATGCAGGAGCATTTTAATGAGAACTACATGGAGTCCGAAATATACCCGAACGCTAGTTTTAACGGTAGTATCGAGGATTGGAGTCAAAATAAAATATCTGAAAGAGCTAGGGGCGTAGTAATTTCTGGTGAAATGACAATTCACGGTGTTACAAAAACAATTAGGGAATCTGGTAACATATATACCAATAATGGTAAAATATTCGGCGATGCAACATTTATCATAAAGCTTTCTGAGTACGACGTTAAAATACCAAAACTATTGCGGGAGAATATTGCTGAAAAAGTGGAAGTAAATATTCAACTGGAGCTAAACAAAAAATGATCAAAACTCTGATTGTAATCATTTTTAGCATAGCTACTGTTCTGCCTCAAGACAATTTACTTACATTACTCGATGAAAAAGATTTGGATGAAAGTTACCCAGTTCAAGGTACTTTTAAGGCAACTAGAATAGTTAACGCACAATCCATTGAACTTCCACGAAAAGGGACCATGGAGTTTATCATGTTCCACAGATTTGGATCAATGACAAATGGCTTTTATGACCTTTATGGCCTTGATAATGCTGCAATCAGATTTGATTTTAACTTTGGATTAAATGATTATTTTAGTTTTGGCTTTGGTAGAAGTAGCCTAAAAAAGACCTATGATCTTTACACAAAAATTAAATTTTTGTCACAAAGAACTGGTTCACCTACTCCACCCTTCTCTTCTGCTTTGTTTTTCAAAACAGAAATAATGACCTCAGAAAAGAATGAAATTTTTTCTAATCGCTTGGTTTATGATTTACAATTATTAATAGCACGCAAGATTAATTCAAAAATTTCTCTGCAATTGATTCCCACAGTGATCCATAAAAATTTGATCCAAACAAACGAAACTAACAATACTCTATTTTCATTCGGAATTGGAGGCAGAATTAAGATAACTAATCGATTTTCAATCAATGGAGATACATTTTACCCAATGGGAAAAAGAAATAAAGAAAATTTTAGACAATCTTGGGGAGTCGGGTGCGATATTGAAACAGGCGGACATGTATTCCAGCTAATGCTCACAAACGTTCAAGGCTCTAACGAAAGTGCCTACATTGAGGGTGCCAACGGGACCTTGAAAAATATGAATATTTATTTTGGCTTTAACATCACAAGATCATTTACCCTTTAAAACCAACTCATTTGTTGAAAAAAACACAAATATTGCCTCATTTGATAAGCAGCATCCTTTTTGTTTCTCGATAATTTTCAGTTTTTAGTGTATAAAAGTACTGCCCTGCTGAAACTTTGAAATTTTGTTGGTTTTTCCCATTCCATATAACTATTTTTCTTCCTGAGGGCTGAAAACCATTAACCAGTCTCACAACAACATTACCAAAAATATCATGTATTGTTAGTGATACGTGTGTTTGCTCTGATATATCATAGACAATTTTGGTGGATGGGTTAAAAGGATTAGGGTAATTAGAATAGAGCATATACTGTGATGTATTTAGATCAATATCATTTGATAATTGGCTCGCAGGAACTGTTAGCTGAGTAATATAGACATCATCACCAGAGTCCGATGATGGATAGCCTGCTGCCAACCCTGAGGCACTGAACCGTATATCTCCTTGATTAGACTCCGGTGCTATCCAATCAAACACCCAACTACCGCTTGCTGACGGTGTGCTCTGCTGAATGTAGTCTCCGTTCAATTCAATTTGACTAGAATTGACGTTTAATGCCATCGCTCCAGCTACCTGATTACCAACCATTGCTATGGCCTGAAAACCATAACCTCCAGAATTTGTTCCACTCATATTTACACCGATTGTGTATATCTCTCCAGGAATATATGAATCCGGAAGGCCCGTGAAGGAAATTGAGCCATCGCCTGTGCCAACATTACCACTGTGACAAATTGTACAATTTCTGAAATTTGGAGCATTATTTGCGTAGCCCTGGGGAGGTCCCCAAGGGTACGCATCAATGATTGATAAAAGAATTATAAAGGGTAAAATATGCATCTGCTGATAATGTGGAGCTGAGCGGGATCGAACCGCTGACCTCTTGAATGCCATTCAAGCGCTCTCCCAACTGAGCTACAGCCCCAATAAATTATCCTGAGTTTCTACCTTTTACGGCCCGTCAGGTTCGCCAGATTCATGCAACTTACGAGAAGCAAGATTTAGTGGAGCTTTAACTAATTTATCAACAGAAATCATTGCAAACATTGACCCTGTTGTGGGATGTATTGCAACAAGATCATGATACTCATATTCGTCCGCAATATCCACTAGTTTGAGCTCAGCATTATTTACATGAGTAAAACCAAATTGGCCTTTATAATTAATTTTATACCATTCATCTTCATCCTGAACATGCTCAAATAGATCATCTGCACTTGCTATGCCAACTATTGACCCGTTGGGTCTACTACGAATATGGGCTTTCGAAACTTTAATTAAGACATCATATTTAGGCTTTAACTGTTTAATTCCTTTAATCTTTACAGATTCAAAGTTTGACTTGAATGTCCTTGCCTCTTCACGGGGCACTGATATTTGGTATTGCGTGTTGTGCAATATAACGGGAAATGTCTCTTTTTCTGCATTGTACCTACCTATATCAGTAGGCGTAAATTCTATGGGAGAGGACGACTCGGCCATTAGGCTTTCAATAACAGTTTTGGTCTTAAGTTCTTTTTCAGCTGCTACTTGTTTTCTCTGAGCATTTTTAATCTCCATTTTTTGGGATGTCATTTGGACAATCTCTTTCATCAGGCTGACTTGGTCTGAAACTCGCGCTTGGTATTCACTGGCGGTCTCAAACTCATCGTGAGGAAAGAACATGGGGGGGTTAGCTTCAGCAGCTAGTTCATATACGGTTTTGACTCTAATATAATTTGAGTATGAATTTTTCTTTTTTGAGTTTGTATTCGACTTTGAAGCAACCTGATTTTCCACACCGTCTTTTAAGGCTAATGTTTTAGATATATTCCGTTGATCCTTCGATGGATTATTCCCTTCCCTTTTCTTGGGTCGATTGGAAACAGTATTTTTTTCCTGGCTGGTTGCCCTAATTTGCGAGACTCTTTTCTGCTTCTGGCTATTATTTACATCGGCAATAATTTTTTTATCAGCCTTTTTTTTAGCTGCATGTGCAGGCACCTGTGGCTTTACTGCCCCACAGCTACTGAAAAGAATAATAATAAAAGCAGATGTAACTAATTTATAGTATATTTTCATATTGTTCGTTTTTTATAAATCCTTGACGCATCGAAACCCAAAGTTTGTGTCCCTATAATCAGGTTTAAGTTTGTACCTTCTTGATACATTGCAGAATACATCGTTACTAAACCAAGATCCACCTCTTACTACTTTTTCAGTACCATAATCTGGGCCCTGGGGATTTTTTTTGCTAGCAATCTGAAAATAATCATCATGATACCAATCAGCACACCATTCCCATACATTTCCGCTCATGTCATATAAACCTATAGAATTAGGCTTTTTCCGACCAACTGGTTGTTTGCTATCACTATTACCCAGATACCAAGCCACATCATCAATTCTGTTTGAGCCAGAATACTTTTGCTTTGAAGAATGATTTGCTCCACCCTTCGCTGCATACTCCCATTCTGCCTCTGTTGGCAATCTTTTGCCAATCTTGCGTGCAAATGCGACAGCATCAAACCAGGACACGTTTTCAACAGGACACTCCATGCACCCTGTATAATCAGAAGCGTATTTCCCCATAACATGGCGATATTCTCTTTGAGTAACCTCTGTCTCATCCATAAGAAAGCTTCCAAGGATAACAGAATGTTCTGTTTTTTCTTTTTTTTCACCATCAATATTTACACGTAAATACTCGCCTCCGTCAACATAGACCATGCCATCAGGTATAGTAACTAGTCTGAAATTTATAATTTTACCAATTATGAAGTCTTTATCAATTAATAGCCAATTGATCTCATTATTTTTACCAGGCAAAACATTTTTACCGAGATCCCCCTCCGCATCATTGATTATTGAGTAGGTCTTCCCATTATCAAGGGAGTATGTCAATGCAACCTGGTCTCCTCTGAATAACTTACCAACCATGTCGTATCTTACAGTTATTGATAACCCATCCTGCTTTGCAACAACATTTTTGTAGGTCTGGGAGTAAGCTATTGTCCCAAATGTAAATGTGAGTGTTAATAAGTAATTAAACATCATAAGTCCTAAATTTGTATGAAATTTACTTAAAGTGCAATAAAAAGTAGACAAAATATTCAACTTATTCATAGCAACATGTAACAAGAATTTTATATTATTATTTCTTTATAAAAACAATAATATATAAGTTTATAGGTTTTGTTTAAAGAATTCTATCATTTTTTTATAAAGATGTTTTCTAGCGCCGCCGCCGTATATACCATGGTTCCTGTTTGGATATAGATACCATTCAACATCTTTATCTGCTCTTAATGCTGCTTGGACAAACTTTATAGTGTGCTGAGAATGAACATTATCGTCAGCTGATCCATGCATCAGAAGGATCTTTCCTTCCATGCGATGTATCCAGTTTATAACGTTTGTTGAATCATACCCAGCTTTATTTCGCTCAGGCATACCCATAGATCTCTCAGTATAGGCAGTATCGTAAAGTCGAAAATCAGTGCAAGGGGCAATTGCCACACCGGCTTTAAAATATTGCGCATTTTTTGTTAGCATCAGACATGTGAAGTACCCGCCTCCGCTAGATCCCCATGCTCCAATTCTATTTTCATCTGCATAGCCTGAATCTATAAGATAATTAACACCAGCGATATGATCTAAGGCTAGATACTTAGACATATCACCGTAGCTTAGATTTTTAAATTCTTCTCCACGACCACTCATACCGCGCGAGTCCATTGAAAATATGATATATCCCTGTTGAGCTAGATACTGATCCCACGTAGATCCCCATTTGTTCCAAACCTTTTGGGTGCCGGGCATACCATACCCGTGTACTATAACAGGATATCGCTCTTTATCATCATAATTAGGCGGAAGAGTAATTATGCCATCCAGAAAAGTGGAACCATCAATTGATTTAAATTGAACAATTTTTGGAGGAGACCACCTATATCTCTTAAACTGCTCTAGATCTGTTTTAGCCAACACTCTAATAACACCGCCTCCGGTAAGCTCTTTCAGTACTATTTTTTTTGGACTTTCTGTAGTTGAGTATGAATCAATGAAAAAATCTCCTGAGCCAGTTAAACTGATCGTATGATGACCATTTTCCAAACTTAACAACTTAGTTTCTGTGCCATCAAATCGTATCGAGTATAAACGCTCTTCAAATACAGACTCTTGATTGGCCATAAAGTATACAATGTCCTTTTCTTCGTCGACCTTAATTATTTTTGAAACTTCCCATTTTCCTTGAGTGATTGGCCAGGTTTTTGAACCGGAGTGTTTTGACATCCACAAATGTCTATAGCCTGTTTTTTCTGAAATCCATATAATTTTCCCGTCATCCAAAAACTTTATTTGTCCATCGTTTTCTAGCCAACCGGATTTATCCTCCTCAGCAAGAACTTTAACCGATTTCCCTGTGTTACGGTTTGATACAAATAGATCCCAAGACTTTTGATTACGCTTCAGCTTTAAAAACGCAATTCTCTCATTGTCAATCCATTCCATCCAAGACAAATAATCGTTATTCACGTAGGCGCTATCTAACCATCGCTTACCAGCCCCGCTTACTCGTAATACACCTATTTTCAACGTTGGATTTGTTTCACCAGCTTTTGGGTATTTTATTTTAGTAATTGTGGGGTATTGTGCTAGATCATCAATTATTGAAAAATCTTTCACCATTGAATTATCCTCTTCCCAATAACATATAGATTTACCATCTGGGGACCATCTATACGCATCAAAGCCCGTTAACTCTTCTTCATAAAGCCACCCAAAGTGTCCGTTGGAAACAAATTCTGATCCTGATGTTGTGAGCCGTCTTTCTCTGTCTCTTTTTATATCATAAACGTAGATATTATTGTCTTGCCTAACGTATGCAATTCGATCACTAGTCGGAGCAAACTTTACATTTCTAAGATCTTTGTTTTCATCCGAAAGAGGAAATAGTTTTTTATTCATTAGATCGTATAGGTAATAGGTGGCGGAGTATGAATATCTCCATATGGGCTTGAAATCTGTTCTAACTAGTAACATTTTAGCATCATTGGAAAACTCTAAACTGCTGACATATAAATCATTACCTTTCAAGTTAAAAGCCAAACTATCCAAAAAAAGTGTAGTATCATTTTGGATCAAATTGACCTTGTACCAATTTCTCCAATTATCCCCTCTTCCCCTAATAATAACAGCATCTTCATCAGGAACAGTTATTTTGTAGCCAATTGAGGCTGTTTCAAATGGGGAATCTAGAACAGCCTCCTCATATGTAAGCCAAATACAAAATGAGAAGTTCATAGTAATAATTATTAAAGATATAATTTTCTTCAAGCAATTTCCTTTTTGACAACTTCTAAAAATTTTACCATCATTTCAAAATTTAATCTTCCTGTATTAACGTTTCTAGGACTTGGATGAAAAGAACCAAATAATAGAAGGCCATTGGGCAGCCTATACCGCACTCCATGACCGAATTTGAAATCTTTCATTTTTAGAGGATATTTTTTTCTAACAAACTTTAAACATGCATCAAAACCAATCTTGCCTAATCCGAGTACGACTTTTAGGTTTTGCAAAAGCCTGAATTCCTGCTCTAAAAACACACTACAGTTCTCTTTTTCCTCTGCAGTTGGTTTATCACCGGGCGGCACACACTTAACAGCAGCAGTGATAAAACCATTAAGTTTGAGTCCATCATCTCTATGATCAGAATTAGCCTGGTTAGCTAAGCCTACATGATGAAGACACTTAAACAGAAATGAAGCGGATTTATCGCCTGTGAAAACTCTACCAGTTCTGTTGCCTCCATGGGCAGCAGGAGCTAGTCCTAAAATCATTAATCTTGAATTCTTATTCCCATATCCAGGAACGCCTCTTCCCCAATATTCTTGATCCATGTATGATTTGCGTTTATCAATGGCTATTTTCTCCCTAAATGTCACCAGTCTATCACACTTCTGGCAGTCGATAATTTTATTTTCCAGTTGATTTAAATTCATTATTGGTTAGATAAGTTTGATTTTATTCTTTTGAGTATATCCAGTTCTTGCTCATTGTTTCATCAAAAACCATAGCATAAATTTGCTCACAAAATTTTTATTAAACACAACATTCTGCTAAACAAAATTGAGGTTTATATATGGCGTTAATGACATCCATTCGTGAAAGAATGACAATTGTACTGTGGACTTTGCTTGCTCTGTTTCTTTTGAGCATGACTGTCGGCGGACTTGTGGGCGGTGCCAACATCGTTGATCAACTATTTGGTAATGTGAATCCACAGACTACGATTGCAAGAATAAATGATCAGGATATTTCGCCGGACCGTTTTAATAATTTAGTTAATCAGCAGCTCCAAAATGCACGGTCTACAGGACAAGTGCTCAATGACTTTCAAATTCAAAGGATACGTAATGCTGCTTGGGATAATTTGGTTCAAGATGTGCTGGTGAGCCAAGAAGTAAAGAGATTAAATCTCACAGCCTCTAACGATGAAGTTCTGTGGCATTTAGAAAATAATCCTCCCCCATTTTTAACTCAAAATCCCAGCTTTCAAACCGATGGTTTATTTGACATTGTTAAATATCGGCAAGCTCTTGCAAATCCCCAGGGCAACGAGTGGATTCCTATAGAGGCATTCATGAAAGAGACTTACATCCCAAATTACAAGCTTCAAAAAATGATAGACCAAAGCATAGTGATTACATCTGATGATATCAGGAACGAATTTATAAAAAAGAATACAAAATTCACGGTTACTGCTGCACACATCACCTCTACAAAAATTCCAAAAGAGGAGTCAGAAGTCACCCAAGATGAAATAAAAAAAAGGTATGAAGCAACAATAGATAGTTATAAACATGATGAGCTGAGATCAATTTCATATGTGTCCTGGAGCAAAAAGGCATCAAAAGAAGATTCAGTAATGACAGAAGATCTTGCTAAAAAGTTGTACACAAGAGCAAAATCAGGCGAGGATTTTTCTAAACTCGCTAATGAATATTCAATGGACCCAAGCAATCAAGGGACAAAAGGCGGTGATTTAGGATGGTTTGGTAAAAATAGAATGGTCAAAGCATTTGAAGAAGCCGCTTATAATGCGAAAAAGAATCAAATTGTCGGTCCTGTAAAATCTAACTTTGGTTACCATATAATTCACGTAAGAGACTATAAAAATAATGAGAAAGGTGAGAAAGAGGTTTTAGCATCCCACATACTTCTAAAAATAGAAACCTCACCTGCAACAATTTCAAAATTAAAGAAGAATGCTATATTATTTAGTTATGATGCAGAGGACTCAGGTTTTGACAAAGCAATTGAAGAAAATTCACTTACTACTGCCTCATATGAAAGGTTTGACCACTCTACATATAATATTCCCTCAATTGGTGGATTGAGACCTGCAATACAATTTGCATTCAGAGGCAAAATTGACGACATATCGGACGTTCTCGAAAATGACAAGTATTTTGTGGTATGCAGACTTGATGATATAACCAAGCCAGGTTTTAAAAGTTTGGAGGAGGTTAGATCAAGCATCGAGAGAGATTTGAAAGGTGAAAAGTCGAGAGAGAGTGCTCGTGAGGAAGCCAATAACATTTTGATTAAACTAACTTCTGAGGGATCTGTACTCGAGAAAATAATTGACCAAGGCGATGGTATTGATGGTTTTAAAAAAGAGTCAAAAACTCTGGCAGAGGGCTTCCCATCGGTTGGGAAAAGTGATCAAATTAATGGAGCTTTACTTAATGCCTCTCCCGGTGATTTAATTGGTCCCTTAAAAACAAACCGAGGATACGCAATCTTGCAATTAATTGACCATGAGGAGTTTGACTCGTCAGCATTTAGTAATCAAGTAAGCCAAATTAGGAATACAATTTATAATCGAAAACAAAATCAATTTTTTCAATCGTGGATTGATAATTTAAAAAATGATGCCAAAATAATCGACAATAGAAGATATTATTTTTGATCAGAATGGCATTAATTAAAACCAGAATTAAAGAATCATCCGATTCATTCCAAGAGAATTTTCGTTACAACGAAAAATTGAAGAATAAACTACAAAAAAGATTAAAAAAAATTAAAGAAATGGGTCCTCCAGAAGCGGTAAAAAAACATAAAAATCGTAATAAATTAACCGCCCGAGATAGAATAGACTTATTAAGAGACAAAGGCAGTGCTTTTTTGGAGTTATCAGAGTTTGCAGCCTACAATGTTTACGATGATTATGTCCCAGCTGCAGGAATTATAACGGGCATCGCTAGGATTGCGGGACACCATTGTGTCGTAATTGCTAACGACGCCACAGTCAAGGGGGGCACATATTATCCTTTGACTGTTAAAAAACATCTACGAGCTCAAGAAATCGCAACTGAAAACAGATTGCCATGTGTATATCTGGTTGACAGCGGAGGAGCTTTTTTACCGAAACAAGATGAAGTTTTCCCAGACAGAGATCACTTTGGAAGAATATTTTACAACCAGGCTAGAATGAGCGCAAAACGTATTCCGCAGTTTGCAATCGTCATGGGCTCATGCACAGCGGGAGGTGCTTATGTTCCTGCAATGAGCGATGAGGTAATCATTGTAAATAAAACTGGTACAATTTTTTTAGGAGGCCCACATTTAGTCAAGGCAGCAATTGGCGAAGTCGCTACTGCGGAAGAATTAGGTGGTGCTAAATTACACACTAGACAAAGTGGAGTTGCAGATCACCTAGCAGAAAATGATGAGGAGGCAATAAAAAAACTTCGAAATATAATAAATCACTTGCCTTTAAAATATGAAGTCAACAAAAATTTTAAAGAGCCAGTGTACAAGCAAGAGGAATTATTAGGAGTTATTGAAAAAAGCCACCAAAAACCATTTGATATTCATGAAATAGTTGCAAGAATAGTAGATGAATCAAATTTTGAGGAATTTAAATCTGATTACGGTAAGACTCTTGTTACTGGATTTGCCAAGATAGGTGGGCATTCAATAGGAATAATCGGTAATAATGGTGTCTTGTTTAACGAAACTGCGCTGAAGGGTGCCCATTTTGTTGAAATATGTAGTCAGCGTAAGATTCCATTATTATTTTTACAAAACATTACTGGTTTTATGGTCGGGAGGAAAGCTGAGGAAAAGGGCATAGCCAAGGATGGTGCTAAAATGGTACAGGCGGTAGCATCAACAAATGTCCCAAAATTTACCATCATCGTCGGAGGAAGTTTTGGAGCAGGAAATTATGCTATGAGCGGGAGAGCATATCAGCCTCGCTTTCTGTGGATGTGGCCCAATGCAAGAATTTCAGTAATGGGCGGTAAACAGGCTGCCGGTGTAATAAAATCAATTAAAAAAGAACAGGCATTAAAAGAAGGAAGGCATTTAACAGAGGATGAAATCGATAAATTAACTAAACCTATTTTAAAAAAATACGATGAGGAGGGAAATCCTTATTATTCAAGTGCAAGGTTATGGGATGATGGAATAATAAGCCCCACTAAAACGCGAGAAATTTTAATACATACTCTGACAGCTGTGAGTCAAAACCCAATAAAAGAAACTAAATTTCCAATTTTCAGAATGTAAACGAGAGTCGCATTCTTCGAAAGGTTTTAAGCTGAACATTTTAATGGTAATGGTTATGCTTTCATGGGGATTATCTTGGACAAACGCAAAATTTTTGGGATAATATACAAACCCCGTTATACTAATGGGCTGGCTGTTTTTATATCAGCAATTTCAATTGCACTTATCTTATGTTTCTCGAAAAATAGGTTCAGAATAGATAGGCAAGATTTCTTATAACTTGGGCGATGTAGTTTGGAACGTCTATTTACTTCCTCGCATCAAAGAAAATAGGGCCCAAAGGTGCGAGCTCTTTTATTTTGATGGTCCCTTTTTCAGCAATGATATTTGCTACGGTACTTTTAGGAGAACCAATGACCGCATCAACAATTATTGGTGGTCTAATTGGTATTACATCAGTTTATTTATTAAACCAAGACGTGTAATTATAGGTTCATTTGAATTTCATTTTCATCTTAGCCAAAACTTGTTTTGGAATTCTCGAAGGAACATTTCTCTCATTTACAAAAGCATGAACTGTGTGGCCTTGTGCTAAGTGTTGTTTTGTCTCTGTTTCATAGACACTATAATTTATTTTTAATTTGACCATTGGTATTTCAGTTATTGTAGTATCAATTATCAAATTTTGTTCAAACCTAGCTCCATTTATATACTTGCATTTGCTACTTATCACTGGTAGTTGAAACCCGAAACTTTCTATGGTTGAGACACTCAGGCCTATATAATCCAACAGTTCAGTCCTTGCTTCCTCAAAATATTCAAAGTATCTAGAATAATAGACAATCCCCATTTTATCAACATCCCTATAATAAACTTTTCTTCTATGCTTGAACTGGATCATTTTTAATCATTGAAATAACCTAATGAATGATATTTTTGTATCCTTCTATCCAAAAATTCTGAGGAATCTACTCTGGATAATTTTTCTAATTCTTCGATAATTGCGATTTTTAAAGAGATTGCAGAAGATTCAAAATCACGATGAGCTCCCCCGTTTGGTTCATCGATAATCCGTTCGCAGATTCCGACTTTAAGTAAATCTGAAGGAATGGGCTTCAATGCCTCTGCAGCTTCCTCGGCTTTTTTCGCATCTCTAAATAAAATCGAGGCACATCCCTCTGGGCTAATTACTGAATACCAAGTGTTTTGCATCATAAGCATTTTATCACATACGCCTATACCTAGAGCTCCCCCGCTTGCTCCCTCACCAATGACAACACTAATAATTGGGACCTTTAGTTTAGACATTTCAAAAAGATTAAGAGCTATCGCCTCTCCTTGCCCCCGCTCTTCAGCTCCAATGCCAGGATAAGCACCTATTGTATCCAAAAGCGTGACCACTGGAAGATTGAACTTTTCAGCTAACTTCATAACACGTAATGCTTTTCTATAACCCTCAGGCCTCATCATACCAAAGTTACGGTATAAATTTTCTTTTGTGTTCCTGCCTTTTTGCTGGCCTATCCAAACCAGTTTGAGCTCGTCAATGTGACCTAAACCGCAAACAACTGCTGGATCGTCCATATAGTATCTATCTCCATGAAGCTCAATGAAATCATTAGAAAGATATTTTATATAATCTAATGCGTAAGGCCGATCTGGATGCCGTGCAAGCTGAATACGCTCCCACCTAGATAGTCCGGAATAAACTTTATCGATCAATTTAGATCGCTTGTTTTTTAAGTCATCGAGCAAAATAATTTCATCAGCAGTAAGATCACTTCGATTATCAATTGATATTATCTGCTCATCTAGGATTTTTATTCCCTCTTCAAACTTTAAATAGTATTTAGACATTTTCAAGCATAATTATTGTCAAGTTTATAGATTATAAATATTCCCAGGACTAGTGAAAGAATGAATACAAAATTTGCATTAATTATTGACAAATTTAAACATAAATAACCAACAATGCTCATAAGCAAAGATAGTCCATGCAATATCAGAACGGATCTCTGAGGCGATATTCCTACGTTAATTAACCTATGATAAGTGTGATCCTTGGATGCTTTGTAGATTTTTTTCCCCCTCCTCAACCTCGAGTAAATGACTAAGGTTATATCTAAAAGTGGAACATAGAATAATAAAATTGGGACGAACCATGACGATGACTGGATGCCGGTAACCGGCTTGTACAACATGGCTATTGAAGCAAGCAAAAAACCAACCGATTGAGAACCACAATCCCCCAGAAACAACCTAGCTGGAAATGCATTATAAAAATATAAACCAATACAAACACCTAACAGTAAAGTACAAATATGTACTATCAATACTTGATCAGTCGTTATTGATATAAATAGAAAAAATATTGAAGCAACACCCCCTATACCAATCGAGAGACCATCGCTACTATCTATGAAATTAAATGCGTTAGTAATTGTTACTAACCAGAAAACGGAACATCCTAGATTTAAGATTTCATCAAAAACTGTTCCCGTACTTAGGATGAAATCAGAGGAAGAAAATATATTGACCTGTATACCATGATATATCAGAAGAAAAGAAGCGATTAATTGGCCTAACAACTTCAAAAGAGGGGATAATGATATTAGATCATCAGCAACTCCAAAGCCCCCAATTATCAAAACGCAAATAAGAATATTTGATATAGGGCCATCGCCCCAGAGGTTTCCGAAAACAGCTATTGTTGTAACTGTCATAATCAAAACTATGCCACCAGTAATTGGTATCGATTTACTATGAGACTTATGATTTTCACTACCCGGTATATCTATTAAACCAAATAGTGGTGCTACAGACAAGC
>CAJWHU010000004.1 GCA_913041325.1 uncultured Fidelibacterota bacterium
CAATCTTGGCCATTTATGGTTTTTGGGAAACATTTTTATTTATGTTGTCATATTTATGCCAGTATTTTTTTATTTTAAAAAAAACCGCCAAAATATATTCATGAGAGGTCTCAGTTGGCTTTTTAATTATAAACTGGGAATTACTCTTTTAGGGTTAGTAACGATGGTTGAGGGTATATTAGTAAATCCACAAAACGGGTTTGCTTCCTACGCATTTACAACACACGGGTTTCTCTTAGGCATGATCTGTTTTTTCTTGGGATTTTGCTTTGTTGGTACGGGGCGGGTATTTTGGGAGGCAGTTGAAAACGCAAGAGGTATAAACCTGATCATTGCTTCCTGCATATATGTTCATCGGATGTATATTCTGGTATTTTATCATTCTGGTGATTTCATGTGGCATAATGGTCTTGAATCAATGTGTTGGATGTTGGCAATTTTTGGTTATGCATCAAAGTATCTCAACAAAAACACTCATATGCTTAAGTATTTAAGTAGGGCGGTTTATCCAGTTTATATTATCCATATGCCAGTGCAGTACTGTTTAAGTCACCTTATTTTTGAATTAAATATTTCACCTCTATCAAAACTATTCCTTTTAAATGCAGGTGTTTTTGGAATCAGCTTTATATTTTTTGAGATAATCAAAAAACTCAGGTGGATTAGGCCACTTTTTGGTTTAAAATTTATTCTGAAGTATTAAGAAATTACTAAGACCCAAATTTCATGAAAATCTCCTTTTTTTCTTTTAATAAACTTAAAAATACACAATTTTAATAGAAATGGACTTTAAATCACTATTAATGCTCTCTCTTATTTGCGCGATGGGTGCAATTTCTCCTGGCCCTAGCTTGGCTTTGATTTTAAGAAATACTATCGTGGGGGGTAAGTTTCAAGGTGTAATAACTGGGGTTGGTCACGGTATCGGTCTAGCAATATATGCTTTTATTGCGGTTTTAGGCCTGTCAAAACTTGTTCTTAGCAACGAATATATTTTTAAATCAATTCAGATAATGGGTATCATATTGCTTTTCTGGCTTGCATACACGACATTTTCGAGAAAACCTTCAAGAATCCATTTAGACGAGGATAGTCCACAAAGCAAGGGCTTTATGGAGGGCTTTTTAATTTCATTTTTTAATCCAAAGATATTAGTTTTCTTCGTTGCTGTATTTAGTCAATTCATTAGCGATGATTTAAGTTTATATGAGCGCATGGTCATGGCAACGGTGGCAGGTGTAATTGATATGGCTTGGTACGTGCTGGTAGCACTGTTATTGGCAGAATCAAAGATAATTAAAAGTTTCCGCAAAAACGCAGCCGCAATTGATCGCTGTATAGGCTGGGTGCTAGGTGCATTTGCAAGTGCTTTAACCATGGATATTATGGGATTTAACCTATTTAATTAATTATTTACTTTTTAATATCTGCATTATATCAATTAATTTTCTTACATGAAATTTTACATTCTTGCGCCAGAAATTGTTACTAAGTACTATTAGTAAAAAAAGATTAATGCGGACTCAATATATGGTTTATGCAAATTGTTTTCACTTTCTCATATCAATTTCCGTAATCTACTTGCATGACTTATACCTAAGCAAATTTTGTGACATTTTTTTGAATGGCAAATAGGTTATATATTCCCCTATGAAAAAGATTTCAGTTTTATTATTTTGTTTTATTATAATTTTTCAAGGTTGCGAGAATGCAACCTCTAGTGAAGAAGACATCCCAAAGCAAACTTTACCCACTGGCACCCCAATAATTGATGGTAAGAAAGTATACATATCAGGTTTTTATCAAGATTCTAGCCTGACACAAATGGTCGCGTGTTTCTGGGTCGATGGAGCAAGGGTTGACCTTGAGTACGGAGCAGCAGAGGCCATCACTGTTGATAACGGGAATGTCTATGTTGCGGGGCAGTGGTTTGACTCTACAGGTTGGAATGGTGAAGCGTGCTACTGGATAAATGGAGTAAGATATGATCTCCAAGGAGGGGGCGATCCTGACACTGAGGTTACTGGTATAGCCTTTGACAATGGAGACGTATACGTATCAGGAGTTATGTCCGATGGTTCGACCTTTGGCACCAATGCGTGCTATTGGAAAAATGGTGAGCTATTTGAGCTAACAGATGCAAGTGTTGATGCGATGGCAAACAGTATAGGCATAAATAATGGAGATGTCTATGTAACAGGCTGGAAAATCCAAAATCATGCTTCCATCGCGTGCTACTGGAAAAATGGCAATTTACACACTCTACATAGTACACATTATTTTGGAGACGCCTACGACATAGCCTTTAAGGGTAATAATGTATACATTGCTGGAGAAATTGATCAACAAAACACCGATACCTGGAATGCTTGTTATTGGAGAAATGGTAACAAGGTTAATGTTGGTAAAAATGGATTTGGTGCCACCGCATTTGGAATATTTCTTGAGGGCGATGATGTTTACTTGGCAGGGTACACTACTGGGAATGTTTTTTCGAATGACATAGGATGCAAATGGAGGAATGGAAATCTCCATCAGTTAAGTAGCTCTGTGTCTCAAACTGATCAGACCTGGCTATATGACATAGCGGTTGCTAATGATGTAAAAATTACCGTAGGATTCTATCATCCTGTTATTACAGACTACAATGATCCTCTTTATTATAATTCTCCAATCTTCCCTTGTTATTATAGAAATGGTCAAAGGGTAAATCTCGAGACGCCGGAGTGGCAACTTGGTGAGGCGACTGGCGTATTTATAGAATAGAGTTTTATAATATTATCTACCAAGAATTTTTTATCAGCCTATGGGGTGGTTATAGATGCTCCGTTATCTTTTGAACTAATTTTAAGAATGTATGGCGCGACCCTTTGCGCCCAAGTATCTGGTTTTTCATGTGCAGAAGCACTTTTGCC
Source organism: uncultured Fidelibacterota bacterium (assembly GCA_913041325.1). The sequence continues at coordinate 2,916 of CAJWHU010000004.1, forward strand.
CCAGCACAACCGTAGCATATCCGTATCTATAACACCAGGACTAAGTGCAACTGCGGATAAACCTTGAGGAAGTTCTTGTGCCAGTGATTTGGTTAGGCCCTCAACAGCCCATTTACTGGTGCAATAGGGAGCTACTTTTGGAGATGTAGTTCTGCCCCATCCTGAGCTGAAGTTGACAATAACTCCTCTGTTTTGATTAATCATTTCCGGTACATACCCCTTGACTGTATTGAAAATGCCTTTTATGTTTGTATCTACAACATCCGAAAAATTGCGTTTTGAGACTTCCCACAAATTCCTATTGTTATTCATTATACCAGCATTGTTCAAAAGAAAATCAGGACTTCCAAAACTATTTATTATTCTATTAGCCCAAATAATGACGCTCTCATAGTCAGAAACATCTAAAGCTTGAAAATCTGTATTTGTTGGATATTTGGCAGACATTTTTTTAATAATCTCAGCATTTCTACCACACCCAATTACTGTGTGTCCCATCTTTAAATATTGATCTGAGAGTGCTCTACCTAATCCCCGAGTCACTCCAGTAATTATAATTATTTTTTTATTCATGGTTAAGAGATTTAAATCAGTTTAAAGGTTTTATTAGTCTTTAAAATCAGACTAAATTACGAAATGCTTTGAATATTAGTATGCAATTTTGTTTTTTTAATGAATAAGAAAACAAAATTGTAGCAATTTATTTTTGGATGTCCATTTTTATTTACCGCGATAATTAATTAGCGATGAAAACAACAAAAATTGAGGGTAAACAACTAGGCTGATGAGTATTATAGAAATATGATTATTGATATTTTTCTACCACTATCTCTTGTTTTTATAATGTTTACCCTTGGTTTAGGCCTAACCTCAAGTGATTTCTTAAGCATATTTCGACATCCAAGAGCCCTTTTTGTGGGCATGGTAAATCAAATGGTTATGCTACCGCTATTTGCATTAATTATCATTCTCGCCTTTGGTATCCATAAAGAACTTGCTGTAGGGATGATGATATTAGCATCTTGTCCTGGTGGTGTTACCTCAAACATGATCAGTAAACTTGCTGGGGGTGACACAGCACTATCAATTTCATATACCGCAGTTGTCAGCATATTAACAATATTTACTCTTCCCATTATCACTGGGGTGTCGATAAGGTATTTCATGGCTGCTGAGGCACCTGAAATTGATATTATCTCCCTCTGCCTAGCCATGTTTTTCATTACTGCTCTGCCTGTCGGCATTGGTCTAATGGTTCGATCGTATTTCAAACAATTCTCAAATTTGTTTGAACCTTTAGCAGTAAAGATTTCAACCATTCTGTTCATCGTAATAATAATAGGTGCTCTCTTTAGCGAGTGGGATACTTTCACAGATAATTTCTACAGGCTTGGACCAGCTATTATTTTGTTGATGGTTTGTATGATTACATTGGGTTATAAAAGCGCGCAATGGTTTCAAATGAACAAACAACAATCTGTAACTGTAGCGATCGAATCCGGCATCCAAAATGGAACCGTTGGTATTACGATTGGTAATATCATCATGAATCCTGAAATAGGATTATCTATCTTAAGCATACCATCTGGGGTGTACAGCATATTGATGTATTTTGTATGCTTGCCTTTTGTATTTTGGTACATTAAACGTAATTAGAAGCAACCATTTATTTCAATGACATTCAAGATTATTCAACCTTTAAAAAAATGTACTTGGTTCAACAAAATTATAATTTATTTTTTAATATGTTTTTCTCATTGGAATTGCAATACCCCAAAACAGTCTGGAGTTATTCTTACTGTTGAAATAGTCCCTCCAGAGGCTGGCATTGTGTTAGGATTCGACAGCAAACCTTATGATAACGGTGCTGTTGTTACATTGACAGCCGTTCCCGATGAAGGACATTACTTTAATAGTTGGTCCGGAGATGCGCAAGGCAATTTAAATCCTAAATCAATAGTACTGAATGAGAGTAAAACAATACAGGCCAATTTTTCAGAGCATGTATACCCAGTAAGTATGCTAGATCACTACTCAGATGTCAACAAAAAAACATCTTGGTACCTCACAAACAAAAACTATAATTATTTTAACATAAGGCTAACGACATATGCTAATTTTGCGCTCGATGATGGAGATATAAGACCTGTGTGGAATTATCAATGCTGTGACAGTACATGGTCTGGTGATATAGCAGGCTATATATATACTGATTTAGACAATGATGGCAGGCTTGACCTTTGGCAGAACTATCTAAAAAATCCATGGCCATCAAACATGTCCGGGATACATTTATTTAGTAGCGAGGTCGATAATATTATATCAACCCCGCAAGGAACTTTCGACCCTAACGATTATATTGCTGTCTATGGCCTGAAACAAATTCGAAAGCAGGTTTTATCTGATATTGATAATGATGGGATAAATGAAATCATACTTTTTTCTCATGGACACGATGCCTACCCCTTCCCAGGAGATTCAATAGGTATTTTCTACCCCTCATCAAAAGAATACGGATTTTTGTCTGAGGATTTAGGTTTTTTTCATGGAGGTGCGGCTGCTGATATCAATAATAGCGGGTTTATCGATATTATTGCAGTTGCTGGTTGGAGTGCTGTTTATCCTCCTCACCCCACACTATATGTCAATCAAGGAGGCGGCTCATTTAGTTTGAGTAATGATGCCTTTATTAATTTTGAAGGAAAAAACTTTTATGAGGTCGAGTTATTTGATATCAATAATGATACTTATGTTGATTTGTTTTTTTCTGGGGGCGGTGAGCTCTATGCTGTATTGGGCAATGAATCCGGAGTATACGATTTTAATGCAAATATTGACTTTCAAGAGTTCATTTCAGGTAACCTGCAACCAATGGACATTAATTTTTTTGATTTTAATAAAGATGGGAAAAAAGATATCCTTCTATTAAACAATCTAAACAGTTATAATGGCCACTCCATCACCATTTTATTGCAGAACGAAGATCAAGGAACTTTTGATGACTCAACGGCTAAATATATGGATGAATACAGTACACTGGCTGATGATTTTTGGGTAAAGTGGCTATACCTGAGTGACATTGATCGGGATGGGGATATTGATTTAGTTGCTGATGGTTTATTTGGTGAATCTGGAAATCATAATCTAGATGTTCTCTACTGGGAGAATATTTCTGGCTTTTTTCATAGGAGACAGGAAGCAGCTACTGTACATTTTTAAATATATATATAGATACTAATTGGCTGATTCATGTATTTTGAGGCTTTCTAATACAAATTTATAAACGAATTAAAAAATGATTGCATACCTTTCTGGACCAATTGAAAATGCACGCAATGATGGTGCTGATTGGAGAATTTCCATTACCAAGTGGTTAAAAACTAACTTAGGGCATGATGTATTTGATCCTGTAGTGGAGACGAAAAATATTGTAAATGAGAATTCAGGTAAAGATTTTAGATCTTTGAAGGTTTCTGAACCGGAGAAATATAAATCGATTATAAGAAAGATTATTAAGGTTGATCTTGATGCAGTCGTTAACCATGCAGATTATTTAATCGTAAAATGGGATAAGTCTGTTTTCAAGGGCGGAGGAACACATGGTGAGATTACCCTCGCATATTGGCTTGGTAAACCTGTCTATCTTGTTAATGATTTGCCAATAGATGATGTAAGCTCTTGGATCTTTTCATGCTCAGAATTGATTTTTAGTGATTTTGAAGACCTAAAAAACAAGTTAATTAAGATCTACAAATGATTAGTTCAAACCATAAAAACTAATTAAGGTCTAAAAAAACTTATAAGCAATGCATCAAACTCTATTTGTATGTACGGCAAATATTTTCAGAAGCAGATTTAGCGAAGAAGTTTACAATCATCTGGCTGAGCAATTGGGTTTATCTAGCACTGCTTTTTCTGCTGGATTAATGGTTGGTCGTTACACGCACAGGACAATTTATTATCCGGCGTTAGATCACTTGAAAAAATTAAACATAATTCCAAAAAGAGAGAACGAGCTTTCCATTCACATTGATGATATAAAATTATCCCAATATGATAAAATAATATGCATGGATGAGGAGGAACATAAACCCATGATTGAAGCAAATTCTAATTTAAGTAATTTGAAAATAGAATATTGGGACATAGTTGACGAGCCAAAAGTAAGTAGCCATATTTCACTTCCGAAGTGTTATCTAGAAGTTGAAAAGCTTATTTCTAATATTGCCTCAGAATTAATGTGATGCCGCATGGTCAGAGCATAACAATGTATTAAGTAGATATAAAGTGAATGATCTGTTTACCAAATTTTCATATCTTCCTATGTTTTTGATAATTCATCTAACGAATTATTGAATGGAAAAAATCTTCCAAATATTAGTATGATCATTTATTATGTATTGATTTTGCTCCATTTTTTTGGATGCAGTGGAAATTATGATTTAATCACAGTTAAATCACCTGATAGTCAGATCGAAATAATTCTCAAAAATAATTTAGAGGAAACGAAATACAGCGTTAATTACAGAGGTCGCAAGATTATAGCGGACTCAAAGCTAGGGCTGATATTTAGAGAGGGTTTACATTTTCCAATGGAGCACAGTATATCCAGACAGATTTATAGGGAAGAGAGAGAAAAATGGGAAATGCCGTGGGGAGAGTCAAAAAATATTGAAAGCAACTTTAATGAAAGTACAGTGGTGTTTAAGGATGTTAATGGTTTTGAGAATGGCAGCATCACATTTCGCGCATTCAACGATGGAATAGCGTTTAGATATCATCTCAAGAATAGGAAGAATATTATTGACAGCCTGGTTCTGATAAATGAGATTACAGAATTTAAGTTGGTTGAGGATGCAGAGGCTTGGTGGACACCTGCTTACACAAAAAATAGGTATGAGCACCTTTATGAAAACACTAAAGTCTCCGCTATGGATACTTCACATACTCCTTTAACTATAAGATATAAAAATGGTATGCATCTGAGTTTACATGAGGCCTCATTGGTTGATTACTCAAGCATGCAACTTTATAGCAACAAGACTACTTTAGTGTGTGATTTAGCTCCTTGGAGGAACGGAGATAAGGTAAGAGCGGAATTACCCCTTGAAACTCCGTGGAGAACGATAGTAATTGTGGAGGAGGCAAAGGATTTAATAAGTTCAAACTTAATTTTAAATTGTAATGAACCTAGTGTGCTAGAAGATGTATCCTGGATAAAGCCATCGAAATATATTGGGATATGGTGGGGAATGATTATAGGTAAGTGGACATGGGGAGAGGGTCTGAGGCATGGCGCTACTAACGATCGTGCGAAGAAGTACATTGATTTTGCATCTGAAAATAATTTTGACGAGGTCCTAATCGAAGGATGGGCCTCTGGGTGGGAGAGTCTATTTCCAAAAGACTCAGTTATCGTGAGTTTTACTCAATCCACTCCTGATTTTGATCTTGCTATGATTCAAGAGTATGCACAGTCAAAAAATATCTCCCTTAAGGCCTATCACGAGACCATGGCCAACACTAAAAACTATCTAAGCCAGATAGATTCCGCATTTAGTCTTTTAAATAAATTAGGAATCAAAAATGTGAAAATAGGACATGTAGGATCCATGCTTGATAAAAAAGAGTATCACTACGGACAGTATGGTGTGAATTACTACAGAACCGTCTTAAAAAAAGCCCTTAAGCATAAATTAGGAGTAAACTTTCATGAACCCATAAAGGATACGGGTGAGAGAAGAACCTATCCAAATATGCTCACGCGCGAGGGTGCAAGAGGTAACGAGTTCAATGCCTGGCAAAATGGTAATCCGCCAAGCCATACGCTTATTTTACCTTTCACAAGGTTATTGAGTTCACCAATGGACTTTACGCCTGGGATCTTTGATCTGCTATATGAAAATATCGACACCGATAATTCAGAGGAGTTTATTACAGAGTTTACATTTGTAGATAGCGGTAATGGATATGAAAACGTTAGGTATAAAGGGAGCGAGTCACTTTGGTTTGAGAAAGATATGAAATTAGTTAAAGCAGGAGATGATAAAAATAGAGTAAATATCTGGCGCCTAGATGAGCCTCTTCAGTACGGTGATTGGGAGTGGGGGATAGTCGCGGACAATCCCAGCATAAATAAGTTTAACATTTGGATCCTCGAAACATTGCCTGATTCAGAAAACAGGCGATTGATAGTTGATAAAAATGGACAAACTACCGGAGTTAGTACAATTGTGGCACCTAATTATAACCTACATGGTTCTAATAAGCCATCAATAATGGGTTATCCTCCACTAAAGCCGCAGAGGGTGAATACAACACTATCTAAACAATTAGGACTGTATGTAATTATCCATAGTCCCCTTCAGATGGCCTCAGACTTTATTGAAAACTATGATGGAAACCCTGCATTTCAATTCATAAGGGATGTTCCCGTCACTTGGGACACAACAGTTGTGATAAACGGAGAGGTCGAGGAATTTCTTACCATTGCAAGAAAAGATAGAAATAGTTTTGATTGGTATTTAGGCGCAATAACAGATGAGGAGCCAAGGTCATTTGAAATTAGCCTCGGCTTTCTTGGTGACGGAAGCTACAGAGCATCGATTTACGCGGACAGCGATAGCACGGATTGGATTTTTAACCCCAGTGCATATACCATTACTGAAAAATTTGTGTCCAAAGATACAGTGATCAATATTAGTCTTGCCAGTGGCGGTGGGCAGGCAATTAGGTTCAAACATATTCCATGAGATCTTTTTGAGACGCAAAAACAATGAACATTAAAACCCATAATGGTAAATTTATCTATGATTAAAATACATCATGTTATCGTGTCGGCCCTGATAATTATCAGTGGCTGTGAAAAATCCAACCAAATAAACCAAATGATTATTGATGAATATACCATTGACATGCTTCAAACTGGTTATAAAAGCGGTGCCTTCACTGTTACTGATGTAGTCGAAAGGTATCTAGAAATGATAGAAGAATTAGACAGAAATGGTCCTAAGCTCAATTCTATGGTATGTATAAATCCTGATGCAATAAAAATAGCGCAGGATCTAGATAAAAAGCTTTTAGAAGACCCAGCAATAGGACCAATGTACGGTATTCCTGTTGTGTTAAAAGACAATATAGATACACGCGATAGGATGCCTACAACTGCTGGATCAAGAATTTTGAGGAACTCTTACCCAAAGCAAGACAGCTGGGTGGCGAAAAAATTAAGAGAGGCTGGTGCAGTTATAATTGGTAAAGCTAACTTAAGTGAGTGGGCTAATTATCGTGCATCTTACTCATCCAGTGGATGGAGCGGCATAGGAGGGCAAACTAAAAATCCATATGTTCTCGACAGAAATCCATGTGGTTCAAGCTCTGGGTCAGCGGTTGCTGTGTCTGCTAATTTGTGTGCGTTGGCAATAGGTACAGAAACGTGGGGATCGATAATGTGCCCATCCAATGCTAATGGTGTCGTGGGAATAAAGCCAACGGTTGGTTTATGGAGCAGGTCTGGTATTGTTCCCATAAGCTATACCCAGGATACCGCAGGACCGATGGCTCGCACAGTCACAGATGCAGTTAAGGTGCTTGGCGCATTGACAGGGGTTGACAGCAGCGATATGAAAACAATTAATAGCAGGGGGCGATCATATTCTGATTACACTCAGTTTCTGCAAAAAGATGGTTTAAGTGGAAAAAGAATTGGTTACTTAACAACAGAAACTGGCAAGAATTTTATGGTAGATAGCTTAACAAATCTTGCCATAAAACAATTACAGTCAGAGGGCGCCAAAATAATTAAGTTGGATAATATTGTGGCTCCAGGCGCCTCAAAATTTTGCGAAACTGTTCTGGCATACGAGTTTAAGGATGGTGTAAATAAATATTTAAGTCAGTTAGATGAAAGTGTGCAAATCAAAAATTTAGAGGATGTAATAAGTGCCACCACAGGTGATAGTATTGAGATGAGATACTTTAACCTTAAGCGTTTAGAAAATGCGCAACAAAAATCAACGCTTGAAGATGAGGAATACAAGCAGGCGCTGGAGGCAATGCTAAGTGCATTTAGAGAAAATGGTATAGATAAAGTTATGGATCAAAATAATTTAGATGCCATTGTGTCTCCAACTGGTAGCCCCGCTTGGAAAACTGATTTAATAAATGGTGATAATTATCATCTTTCGACATCTGTATATGCCGCCTTATCTGGCTATCCAAACATAAGCGTCCCTATGGGTTTTGTTGATGATTTACCTGTTGGGCTATCTTTCTATGGAAGAGCATGGAGCGAGCCTGTTCTGATTGAACTTGCTTTCGCATATGAGCAAAGTACTGGGCACAGAGCAAAACCCAGTTTTCTACACAGCGACGGGATATAGCTTATACAAAAATTTTGTAATATAGTGGATAAAGTCTTTTGTCTAATTCAGCACAGGAAGAAAGGTTAAAACACCAATAAGGGCTATGTTCCAACCTAAAATACCGATGATCGTCCTCTTTTTCCTCTTGATTTTCAATGCTATTCCAATGATTTTTAGCCCTGTTGAATTCGATAAGGACTACATTGAGAATGGCATGAAGGTACCTTCAACGCAGGAGGGAAGTGTTTATGAAGGTCTTGCTGCACACAACAAAGCGGGCCTCGGAGCAGCTTTGGCAGTTCTCGCAATTGCAAAAACGCACTTTGTATTATTTCCTGAGCGATAAGTTCCCAAATGAAAGCAGCTCTTGGACAGAATGGGAAATATAAATGATATCAAATATTAGTTTGTAGGTATGCTTAGGATTTAATGAAACGGATTTTTATTGGCTTATTAGTGTTTTGTATTACCTGCTGGACAGTAGCGGGTCTTTACTATGCAGGGAGGGAGATCATTTTCTTTAAAAATATGGATGTCACAAATGCACTAATAACGCTCATTATTTTTTGCGCGGGAAAAAATATTACCGATGTTTATTTCTACAATGCTACTAATCATGTATCAATACTCTATGGTTTTATCATTTATGCACTGATAATTACTGGGTTTATCATATTGGGTGAAATCCTAGTTTCAATATTTTATATGTATATTGCATTTTTAGTCATAAATGCGCTTTTTCGAAAACTTGATAAACAATGGTCACACATGTTTGACAGCGAGTTTTATTTTATGATTTTCAAGGAGTATAAATTTTGGTTCAAGGAAAAATTATCTAGATATAACTTTATCAGTTAATTATTTTTATAACCATAGGTTTTGATTTCGCTAGTAAACATCAATGATATTAATCGCACGGACTGGGTCTTTTATCCCGTTAATTTATTAGTCTTTAAAAAATAAAAGTAGATGCTCATTAGCAACCATACCATTTTGGGAAAAAATTAAGTTATGAAAATTGAAATTACTGACTACCCTAACTCCTACCTAAAGGTCAATATGGAAGAGGGAGATTCTATAACAACAGAAAAAAGCAGTTTTATTCTTTCCAGTGGGCAATTCACAGCTAAAAACATTCTTGAGATTGGCAGTTATAAAAACCTAATCGCTAAGATTGCAGGAAAGAGCCTATCGTATGTTGAATATATGGCAAAGCAAGATCTAGAAATGTATCTGGGACCACGTGATAATTCAGAGCTGAGACTTATTAAAATTGATCCTCAAAAACCAATACTTATAAGGGCAAATAGTCATTTTGCTAGAACATCAGGTGTGGAATTGAAGCTTCTAGATAACAAACTCACTAAACTTGTTGAGGATGGAATTTGGATGGACGTAATTGGTAAGGGCTACCTTGTCTTGAAAGGATATGGCAAGATCATTGAAAAAGCAGTTAGTCCCGTCTCGCCTTCGCTCATAGAAGTAGATGCATTAATGGCATATGAAAAAAATCTCGATTTCAAAATAATTGATGCAAAAATAAAAGATGAAGTAAGCCAGATACTAAAAAGTGGTGCAGAAGTACCTTTCAGTATTAAGGGCGATGGTAAAGTTTGGTTGCAGTCAAAGGCTAAATTTTCTCTTGATGAGTAATTGTAGTAAAAGATATTAATTCTATTTCTTACTGTTATCCTCTATTGCCATTAAATAGGAAGTAGAGTTCATTTAGATGATTATTAAAATTGATTCCCATTAAACCTCAAGCTAATATCGATAGTTAATACTGGTATTTTATTTAATATTTAAACCGGCCATACTATGATTCTAAACTCATCCCCCAACCTAATTTTTTAAGCATCTGATTTGAATAAGGTTTATCACATTTCATCGATATTGTTTCTTCTGCCTTTTCTATATGGAGCAGTAACGGAGAGACATGGCAGCAATTTCTACGGCGAATGGGAGCTTGATACTAGGCTGACAATGGCGGAGAATAGTATAAGAAACATTGATCTTGATTTTAAAACTAATATCAAAATTACATTTGGCTTTAATGGCACTTACACTGAAGAATATTTAAATCATACAATAACTGGATCATGGTTTCCACACAATGAGAATCTAGTAGAATCTAGAACAGATTCTGATATCAAAATCAAAAAGCTAAAAGAGCACATACGACAAAAAATAAAATCTGAGAGCAATGATAAAAATAAAATGATCAGATTGCTTCAGAGAATGCATAGGTTAAATAGAATATCAACTAAATCTTTTAAATTTAGAAATAATTACATTTATGCTTATGATAAACAACACAGTTGGATCCTAGTCTTTACAAAAAGAGATAAGAATTGAAAATTCTCAGAATTTTTACTAATCTGGGGTATCTCTTCGTTTCGTACCTACTGTTAACGCTTTTCAATGGATGCGAACCGTCGCCAAAAATGGTTACATACGGTTCCAATGAATACTCTCAGCTTGACTTTGATGGAACCGGTTTTGATTATTCGCCGCTTGAGGGTAGTTACATAGAAGCGTGGGCTGGAAAAAACTTTAGTATAGCTCGCGTTGGTAATGAAAATCCAAATCAGGACCAGGATGGTCTAGGAACACTTTCACCTGGTTTATATTGTAAGGGTGACAATTCGATGGGGCAATGTGACTTTCCTGACACCCTATTTAGTGACGTTGCTGGTGGTAGGTTCCATAAAATGGACCTGGGATTTAATCACGGGATTGCTACGGTATTTTCAGATACAACCGGTGTCAATACACTGGCATATTATCAGTTTGGTACTGATCTATATCTGTGGGGCGATAATTCATATGGCCAATCCTCTTTTCCAGAGATCCCTGACACTAGTCTTATTTTTATGGTATCTGCTGGTGGGAATCATAACGTAATTCTTATCGGTGATTCTCTTAGGATGATAGATAACAATTTTGATTATTACTATAATGACGATGGTGCATATTTGGTACCTGCGAATACAAGCTTAATTGCATGGGGTGACAATTCGCAAGGGCAGTGCGATATACCAGATCGTTTTAATCCAATACCCGATAACATAAGGATTTTAGATATTGATGCTGGTGAAAACCATACAATTGTTGCTTATGATTCGTCAGGCACAATAAAAATAGCCGCATGGGGTGATAATTCCATGGGGCAGTTAGAAGTCCCAGGGGTTAATGTTTTAAATAGCGAGACTAAACTTCTAGAAATCCACAGTGGTTATAATCACAATGTGGCTATTTTATACGATGAGAATGTCAATTACGAGGATATCCTTTTTGAAACTGAAATTTTAGATACGTTATTTGTCAGGTTGGGATCACCATATCAGCAGGTGATGCAAAACGTGCAGAAATATCATCCTGTTTCATTCTTTTTTTGGGGTGACAACAGCTTCGGTCAATGCGATGTACCAGAACTAACTGGTCTTTTTGAAGAATTTGGTATTGGTGGTAATCATAACACTCTCGCATCAGCAAAAGATTGGGTTATCGACTTTATTCCAGGCGGCTTTTATGGTCCGGGTTGGGGATATGGTGAGACATTAGGTTATCCAATACCTTCATCGCCGCGTAGAGAAATCACAAGCTGGGGTAAGAATGATTTTGGGCAGTTAGATTTTCCTGAGGAGTATTATATAGGCTTCAGTATGCAATATGGTTCCGACGGTGGTGCACCAATTTTATATCCAAATTCGCCCCCAAAGATTACGGGAGGTGGTGATCATACAATGGTCATTGGTAGTCATATAACGAGGTCACCAATGATTGATTACAATAATCCATTCCAATTTAACGGAGAGCTTGACGATTCTCTTTATCAAACCATAACACTTCGTAATATAGGCCCAGATACATTATTTATTGATTCTGTATTTATTGTTGATAATATTACAGACACGAGCAGTCATCCATTTTACATACAAAGTCTTCCCGATGATTTCATACTTTTTGGCGATTCCACCTCTTTTGAGATTTATTGTGTTTTTGATACCTCAGCAGAAATTAACGAATCGGCACAGCTTCATATATACTCAGAGGGATGGTGGAAAGATTCTACTCAAATCCTAATCAGCTCATACTTTGCGCCGCGGGTAGAAATTGCAGATGTTGAATGGTTTAGAGGTCATCATAATGAGACAATAAGCAATGGTGTTAAGATTTATAATACAGGCAATGTAACAGCCTACCTGGATAGCTTTAGAGTACCTGACTACTTTATATCTGAGCCGCTTGGAGAATATGATTATATAGAACCAGGAGACTCATTGACCATATTTTTATCAACTACCTTGCCCCATTTTCCGATAGATACTATTGCAGCCGCATCATTTTATTTCAGCAATTTTCACTCGATAAACCGATCAAAAAATCTTCGTTCCATGAGATACTTAGTGGAAGGGGATTTTATTACGAACACCCCGTTTGGCAGAAGTGGAATTAATAGCTGTGAAAATATCAGCCCTTTAAATAATCCAGGTGCTAACATTATATTTTACATGGAGAACATAGCAGGGTCACACTTAAATGTGTTCCACTATGATTTTGGCCACCTAAAATCGGATGAACCTGCTAACTATGCATCCAAGATTGATTCATTGAATCTCCATTTTAGTGATAATATATCTTTTGTAACCTTCCTCGCTTCTGATATGGATAATTTTTTGCAGGAAAACGGTGACCCAAGCTGGGATGAGTGTGAACCTCTCTATGAAGAATTTTCGCATCACGACAATATGATTATTATAAAAAATAGTTTCTTTGAAAACCTTTTCAGCGACAATGTCGAATCAGTGATTATCAACGGTACAAAGGTGGCGTACATTGACACATTTAATCTGGAAAATCTAACAGCATCTATTCAAGATGAGATCAACGCTTGTGGCTACAATTGTCTTCCAAACAATGCGATCGATATCGTTGCAGATACAATCGAAATAATGATTCCTCAGTTAGCTACCGTCGTCGATTCTGTAGAAATTCAAAATATCACCGATTACAACTTAGAATTTTCTATCGAAACCAGGTCTGGCACTTCAGACGCAAAATCATTTGCGTTAAATGGCCAATGGCACAGGCTCAGTGCGCCAGTAGATGGCTTTTCCTCGCCTATTACAATTTCATTATGGTTCAAGCCGTCCGAAACTAATTGGGCTAGTGGCGATATTTTCACTACCTTTTTCGCTCCGTCCTCTGATATGGGTGGAGATGCACCCTGGCAGATAATTATTGATGATAATGTTCCATGGCTTCAAATAGGCTGGAAGGATGAAAATACGTATGCCTTAGCAAGTCCCCCATTAGTGTGGGATCATTGGCACCATGCGGTGTTCGTTCATGATCTGCCAAACCAAAGCATGAAAATTTTTCTTGACGGCGAGCAGGAAGTAGATGTCAACATCTCTAGTGATTTAGGTTTCAATAATCTCTTAGGCGTTAACCTTACGGATAATGGCACCTACACCGGATTATTGTCACAGACTGCTATATGGAATAACGCTCTCACCCAAGCAGAGGTTATTGCGGTCCATGAAATGGGACCAGACGCAGATTTGACCACCGAGAGCGATGTTTATTCAAGCGCATCAAGCCTGTATGCGTATTGGAAAATGGATGGTAGTATGGATGATAATAGCGGTAACGGATTTAACGGCACATCTAACGGTTGGGGAGCAGGAGATTGGGTTGTCGATATTGCTCAGACAGGACCAGCTTGGATGTCTCTTCTTGCGAATAATAATCAATCATTGACTCAATTCCAGTCAGATAGATTATTAATATCATCGTCATCTGATAGTCTAAACCCAGGAGTGTACTTTGGTAATATCATAGTCTACCCTGAGCACAATGAATACGTTTTTGAGGAGGCTGTAATTAAATTAACAGTTACTGAGCAGCTTTCCTCCTCAATTGATAATCCTGTTCCGCAGCAATTTGCTGTTTATCAGAATTACCCAAATCCATTTAATCCAATTACAAAATTAGTGTACGATATTCCTGAAGAAACATCCGTCTCAGTGAATATATATAATATGATGGGCAAGGTGGTAAAAACTTTGGTTAATCAGAGTGAGAATAGGGGGCGTAAGGTTATAGAATGGGACGCTACAGATAACAACGGGAACAAAGTTTCCTCCGGAATGTATTTCTACAGCATTCAAACACCTGAATTCAGCCAAACAAAAAAAATGCTACTTCTCAAATAGTTTTGAATAGTTAACGCGGTATTGAATTTTGCCCATTGATTTATTTCAGTAATTTTTAATATATTTCAAAATGAAATTAACTATAGTATTATCTGCAATTGGTGCTATTTCAGGTTTTGCTTATGCTTCACTACTTGGTTGTGAATCTGTCTGTGGGATTGGCACATCGACACTTAACACTACCGTATATGGTGCTTTTGCTGGCTTAGCCTTAGCGTTTCCAATTAATAAAAAAATTAAGAAAAAATAGTTTTCGCTGGTTCTTACTTGAATCGTGGCAACAATTTTAACTTAAACAAAAAACCTCACTGTGTGAGGTTTTTTGTTTTGCGTGCTATTTTTTTATAATCTTTAACTAATGTAGGTATCTCTGAATATTTTGATTATCTATGTTGAATAAAATCTCTTTATCATTTTCATTGTCTGTGAAGGCAACTACAGTTTTATTTCTCCTCTTTGTTTTTACAAAAATTAGCGCGGAAGAGCCTCTGAGCGTAGGGTTTTGGAACGTTGAAAACCTCTTTGATTTAAAAAACCATCCTAATAAAAATGATGATGAATTTGCTCTAGGTGGCAGGAAAAATGTTACCGAGGAAATTTATAATAAAAAAATTAGGCACACAGCAGAGGTTTTAGAGGACCTAAATGTGGATGTTCTGGGGTTGTGTGAGGTTGAAAATAAACAGGTCCTTATTGACCTAAATAACGCATATACTAAACGAAACTATAAAATTGTACACTACGAATCACCGGATGAGCGTGGGATAGATAATGCCCTACTTTATGATCCAAATAAATTTTTGTTATCATCGAGCAGGCCAATTGTAAATGTTTTGCCATCGGGAGATAAAACGCGGGACATACTGCACGTGGAAGGCATCTATGCAGGCAATTTACTCCATGTTTTTGTTAATCATTGGCCATCAAATTATGGCGGCAAGGAGAAATCTATACCCAAAAGGGCATCCACCGCTAAGGTAATATTAAGAGAAGTGTCAAAAATAATGGAATCAAACAGTGGTTCTGAAATTTTATTAGTTGGTGATTTTAACGAGGATCCCAATGATCCTAACATCGAAAAACTGTTGGACGCTGGCCTCGAAAGCCTCATGCTACCCATGTTGGATAAACCAAAAACTGGTACATACGTTTACAGGGGTAAGGATTATTTATATGATCAGATCATTGTAAATTCTGGTCTGAGGGATAAAAAAGGTCTTTCGATTTTAAATAATTCTGTGAGCATTTTAGATTTACCTAAGTACCGACAGCAGGAGGGCAAGTACGCGCACTACCCATTTAGATTTTGGGCTGGTAACAGACTATTGGGTGGCTATTCCGACCATCTAGCAGTTAAAATACAGATAGTAAAACTATAAGCACGTTACCTCTATTTTCATGGTGTCAATGGTAATATACATTGGCAGCAACTCCCCACACGTAAATCTGTATCACCCAGATGGTTAAAAGAAGGCCTGCAAAGTAATACATTTCAACCTCCGGGTATTTATTTTTTATAAAGGTTACGAATATTGCAGTAGATGCAAAATAGCAAGAAAGCAGGATTTGGTAAAGTGGTAACTTATTCACAGCGATCGTGAAGTTACATTTTAAGGTTTCAAAAAGTTCAAGAAGTAACACGTATATTTATTCCAGCAATTATTAATGAATTAATCTAGATATGTTTGATTAGGAAACTCAAACCCAAAGTTCATTTGTTTTGAGGTGGTTGCGATAGTTATATTATGAGCGTTATGAGCGTTTTATTAAAATAAAAAAGGTATACCATGTTTTTACTACTGTTAATACTATCCATCGGAATAACCTACTCCGAAACAGCATACGTACAGATATTTCACAACAAACCTTATGAGGCTGTAGACATATATGTTGATAGTCAACCATACTATGTAGGACTAAAGTATCAGGAGAGTCTGAGGCCATTTAATGTTCCGCTCCAGTCTAAAATAGGAATCGCACCTAGAGGATTAGATGTTGAAAAGTCAATAAGGTTGAACCTTACAGACCAAAAAAAGTACATGCTTGTGATTAATGGAGTTACGGAAAATCAAAGTTACCCAACAGATTTAAAATTATTAGAGTTGAAGGATTATGAGGAGGAAAATCAATTAATTGGGTTCAAATTTTTACACGGAATCGCTGACGCTCCTCCTCTTGACATATATCTAAATCGCGGTCTGATAATTCAGGGACAGAGATATGGAGAAATCAATGATTTGATTGAGATACCGGTGGGCCCCCACGTAATAGATTTTACCAGGAATCGCAGTTCGGAAATAATCGCTAGATTCAATTTAGAGCTAACCAGTGCTGGCCAAGAAAGCGCTCTTCTACTAGCAACCGGATTTCTGAGCCCTGCATTGGAGGATTCTTCGCTAACCATGATCATTTCTGCTTATGACGAAGATCCTGTGAAATTTGATCCCGCTCAATCATTCCTTCTCGGGACTACTTATGAAGATTTAGAAATTCCCACAGATTTTTATGTTTTGCAAAATTATCCAAATCCATTCAATCCAACCACCAGTATTGAATACGACATTTTTGACGATACATTTGTGAAAATAACAGTATTCGATATGGCAGGCAGCATAGTAGATATTTTAGCTAATGAGAAACAAGATGCTGGAAGGAAAAAAATAGTCTGGAATGCGACCTCAGACGTAGGCGCACCCTTAAGCTCAGGTATTTATTTTTATAAAGTTGAGGTAAACGGTTCACATCAAATAAAAAGAATGATGTATTTAAAATAATAATTGTCATATTCCGGAGGTCGGGTATTGCACCGGCCTCTGGTTTACAGTTGAGTTTATTAAACCCCACACATATCACTCTTTTGAAAAATAAATCCCATCTACCTGAAAAATTATGCAAAACGTGCGGTTTGCCTTTCTCTTATAGAAAGAAATGGCGCAACAATTGGGAAGATGTGAAATACTGCAGTGCACGCTGTAGGGGCGATAGAAATTTATTACTGAATATTAAAAAGAAGGTTAGCTCAGGTCAGAATGATTGATATAATGTGGTTCAGAAGAGATCTTCGCCTTGAGGATAATCCAGCTTTAGATTTAATCGCCAAACGCTCTAGAATTGCCGCCTTATACATTTTTGATGTTGAAATTATGCAAGGAAGTGATTATAGCGTAATACATCATAATTTTATTGAAGATTCTGTATCAAACTTGACTCATGATTTTATCGCAGTCGGAGGAGCGTTCAATGTTTTTTACTCAAAAACAATTGCAATATTTGACTTGATTCACAAAAAATACGGCATAAAAAAAGTATTTTCTAATCACGAGACAGGTAATTGGATAACGTTTAATAGAGATAAGAGTATCTCCAAGTATTTCATTCAAAACAGAATAGACTGGGTAAAATTGCAAACAAATGGGATTATTCCAGGATTAAAAAATAGAGACGGTTGGTCATACAAGTGGAACGTCAGAATGAACGAACCAATTTTACCAATTCCTAATCTTAATAAATTTATTAAGATTGATATTGAGGATAATGTACCAAGCATCAAGATAAACAATAATGGAACTGTATCAAAAAAATTATACGAAGGAGGTACGAGGCGGGGTAAGTATATTTTGGAAAAATTTTTAAACAAAACTGGACAGCACTACTCCAAGAATATATCAAGCCCCCTGAAATCAGAGCATAGCTGTTCCAGGCTAAGCCCCTACTTAACATACGGTAACTTGTCAATGAGGCAGATATATCAAGCCACCAAAAATAGACAGTCGGAATTGCGTCAGCAAAAGATAAGGAATGGTTGGCTGAAATCACTTTCATCTTTTTCATCAAGGTTACGCTGGCATTGCCACTTTATCCAAAAACTGGAGATGCAACCCGATTTAGAGTTTACAAACATGGTACGAGCATTTGACAATTTGAGACCTGACATTAATGAAGACTACTTGAGCCGATGGAAGAACGGCGAGGTAGGATTTCCCATGGTAGACGCTTGTATGAGATTTTTAAAGACAAATGGATGGATTAACTTCAGAATGAGGGCAATGCTAGTGTCTTTTGCATCTTATAATCTGTGGATTGATTGGAGAGTAACCTCTAAGTTTTTAAGTAATTACTTTATTGATTATGAACCGGGAATACACTACAATCAATTCCAAATGCAATCTGGTGTAACAGGAATTAATGCAATTCGAATTTATAATCCGATCAAGCAACAAGCAGATCATGATCCTGATGGTAAATTTGTAAAAAGGTGGTGCCCAGAGTTGAAAAATGTTCCGCTTGAATATCTTCAGTACCCTCACCTTATGTCTGAGAAAAGACAAAAAATTTCAGAATGTATTATTGGTAAAGACTATCCGGAACCTGTGGTTGACTTAAAAATCTCATCGTTGAAAGCGAGAAAATATATTTTTGGCATTCTAAGTAAGTCTGAAACAAAAGAAGAGGCATCTGCCGCATACCAATTTCATGGAAGTAGGAGAAAGAGTAAACGATGATATTTGACACGATAATTGTTGGCGCTGGATTATCTGGCACCTATCTTTCAAGGGAACTACGAAATGAGGGACTGAAGACTATAGTAGTTGAAAAAAGTAATGGTGTAGGAGGTAGGCTATCGACAAAACCACTTGGAAGCAATATCGTGGATTATGGTTGTCAATACATTAATCCGAAAAATGACGAGACAAAATCTCTGGCTATTGATTTAGAAATTTTAGGACTACTAAAAAAGAAAATAATCAGTAAAAATAAAGAGGTCTATATAGCACCATTTGGCTTAAAAACAGTACCACAGTATCTTGCTTACGGTAGCAAAGTACTGATAAACGAAACCGTTTGTGGAATATCTTTCAATACGCGTAATTGGAAGGTAAGAACCCATTCATTAGAAATAGAGGCAAAGTTAATTGTTTTTTCAATGCCTGTTCAACAGGTTAGGGAAATCTTAGAAAGATGTGATATTAAGAATCTGGATTTACCTGACGCTAAATACTCTAGCTTTTACACATGTACTTTCTCCAGTTCTGATCATTGTATTGAAAAAACTATTGAATCTAAACCTGATATGCCCTGGATATGTAATAATACAAAAAAAGGTTTAAGAAACTTAGAGGATACTTTCACAGTAAATTTTTCTGATTCGTGTTCAGGTAGATTGATAAAGCTACCCAAAGCCGATAGGCTTAATTCTGTCAAGGACGCTTTGAAGGAAACAGGATTTAACAATGTAAAAAACATTGGTATCCACTATTGGAAATACGCTTATACCGAAAACCAAACCAATCAAGACTTCTTCTATGACAGCAACATGAAAATCGGAATAATTGGAGACTCATACTCTATCGGAAAAGTGGATGGAGCTGTCAAATCAGCCAAATTGATATGTAATGAATTAAAAGAGGAATTTTAACTGGTTATTAAAGCAACCAAGATTATCCAAATAAAGGCGTATTGATTCCTATTACTTGAACCATGAGAACAACCCAGATTTTTTTCTTTTAGTTTTCATTTTATCAGTTTTATCAGGGTTTGATGCTTTCTCGTTCATTTGATTATTAGCGCAACAACTTGCAGTGCAGCCACTTTTTGTTGACATTATTTCATTAAAACTGTTGTCCTGACTCTTTTTAGTAGTTTCGTTTACTTTACCTCTCACAGCTTTTCCATTGATTTGAGTTGTCTCATCGATAGAGCTAGAACTTAAAGCGCTATCGACTGCACCTTTTGCATGAGCTAGGTTTAAAAGTAAAACAAGACAGATGATTGACTGTCTGTTTATTGATGGAATTAGTTTTTTCTTTTTTTTCATTTATCGCTAATTAAAATTTAGCTAAAAACAGTGAGATCGTTGCCCTCTAGACTCGTGGTATATTCTTTGAGACTGGTGTAAGCTGGTGGGGATATTCCCTGCCCATTAGTATTAAAGCTACCACCGTGACCAGAGGTACACATTGCAACACCGTTATTAAATGGTTGGAGAGGATATGAAGAGTGTGTGCATCTATTTTGAAATGCTCTAACTCCATCACCAACTCGTAAAAGCACAAGTCCGCTTGGATCAATTGAATTACCGTTTGTGACTACTGAGCCACCATCTGTTAACAAAGCTGTAAAGCCGGTTGATGTTATATCAATAAGTAGCTCATCACCATCACCTCCAGAAGATGGGGAGTCGACAACATTATTTGTACAGCTTTGGATAAGTGAGATACCCGTACCAGCCATGCAAGCGCATAGTGCTTTTGCGGAAGTATTTAAAAATTCTCTTCTTTTCATATGATTGCCGCAGTTTTACATACTATACTTGCAATATCAATTTTTTTTGCTGGTTGAAAACTCCACCATGTGTAAAGGTAGTAAATAACTGATATAACAAAAAAAATTAGTAAGTATATTGTCCAGCGAAATAGATTTTGCATAATTATTCTTTGTAAATTAAAACTAAATCTTATCTTTTTTCCAAACATTTTAAAATTACAACATGATATATCTATCAGATAGAATCCGGTTTAAGCATATTGCACTTACTTCAGTAGTCATTTTCTGGTTGGCGTGCGAAGATTCACGTTCGGATTATAATTCGATCTATAATTTTGATTTACACCCAGCTGGAAGGGTTTCATCATTAAAAATGAACGAAAGTGAGTATGAAAACTATATCAGCAATGATGGTTTCTCTGATCCAGCTATAAGAATTCCCATCATCCAAGATATTTATGAAAGGTTTCCAGATAAATACGACTTTATTTTTTTTGTTTTAAATGAGCCCTCCATACCAGCAGGTTTAAATTATTACGGAAAACTAATCGGTGTATCAAATGATATCGAGGGGATCGGACTTAGTAAGTACGATTACAGTTCTGAATATGGCTCCTCTGGTAAGCTTAAGGCTATTATGCAGCTTACAGGACTAGAATATCTTAAATACGGCCCAGCTCTTCACGAGATAGCACATCAGTGGGCAAACTTTGCTCTACTAACACACTCGGTTGATGCCCAGGGACAGAACATTAGTTCATTCCCATATGGCAGTCACTGGGGTTTTACAGGCGGTAGTTCACCAGGTCAGTTAGGTGGTTTCGATCAAAACACCTTGATTGAAAATGGAAATAGTTCATACACAGTTGATGCATTTGGTCCTTTTGCTAATGGAGGTAATGGGGTGCCTTACAATGAGCTAGAATTGTACCTAATGGGTATGCTACCATTATCCTCAGTTTCTAGCTTTGATGTATTTACCAATATTACATCCTTGACAATCAACCAGTCGACTTGGGACTTCACAGCTGAAACAAGAACAACATACGGCCCTGTAACTTTGGAAAACGCTATAGGAGAGAGGGTTCCATCCTTCACAGATTCCCAGAAGGATTTTAAATTACTTTTGATTGTGATCACAGATGATAATCTGTCTGATGATGAGTGGAGTAGGGTAGATGCAACAGCTGAATGGTTTTCAAAAAATGGCGATGATGGAACCAGTCTTTTCAATTTTTGGGAGGCAACAAATGGAGTTGGCTCAATAACAATAGAAAATTAGAGTAGCATATGCTACGAATAATCTCGTTGATACCCAGTGCCACAGAAATAATTCACAGACTCGGGAGCGGTGGATTATTGGTTGGCGTGTCGCACGAGTGCGACTATCCAGAGACTGTTACTGATCTTCCCATTTGTTCATACCCACGGTTTAATAACGAGGGAAATAGTGTTGAAATTGATACCCAAATTAAAACAATCCTGGAAAATGCTTTATCTATATATCATATCAAGAAAGAAGAAATTTCAAAGTTAAAGCCCGACTTGATTATCACCCAGTCGCAATGTGATGTTTGTGCCGTAAGTCTTTCAGATGTCAGAAAATCACTTCAAGAAATATTGCATATTAATCCTAAAATCATATCACTTGAACCTAAAAAACTTGATGATGTGTGGGATGATATCAGGACGGTTGCAGCCGAACTCAATAAGAATGACGTTGCTGATGAAATGATAGACAGCTTCCTAAATACAATATCAAATATTAGCAATTCTAGAGAAAATACTTCTGGACCTACCGTTGCCTGTGTAGAGTGGATTGAACCGCTTATGTTTGCAGGTAACTGGGTACCTGAGATGGTAGAGATAGTCGGTGGTATAAATCAATTCAGTGAGAAAGGGGAACACTCATCATGGTCCGATCCCAAAGAGCTGTTTGATTCGGATCCAGATATAATCATCTTTATGCCCTGTGGTTACTCAATGAAAAAGACTAAGATAGAATTAGATAGAGTTTTATCGCTCGATGGGTGGAAAGACCTTAAATCAATCAAATCTGGCGGTGCCTATTTAGTTGATGGAAGCCAGTTTTTTAATAGACCAGGCCCAAGATTGCTAGATAGTATTAAAATTCTAGATGAAATTATAAATGAAAAACAGCCGAGTAGCTACCAGGGCATTGGGTGGTCGAGGTTACAGAAATTATATTGATATGCTATACGTCTTAATAGGTGTCATTTCTCCAATTGTATTAAATGGCATTCATATGCTAATCGGTATCATGGTGCTGAAAAATTATAATAGTATTTCATCTCTTGGATTTTCAGGAGTTAGTTTTGTTACAAAAACACTTGGTATGCTTTATCTAACATGGCTAGGAGTTTCAATTTTTCAATTAAATTATAAAATTTTCGTACCACTACTCGCCTTTTTTTGGTTTATTACCCATATTGTGGAGGCTTTTGTTATTCAGTATTATATAAAGAATAAGAAATAGAAAAGATTATAAAATCTTTGACTAGCGGTTTGATCTTTTGTGAACGAACACTAATTATCTTAGTTATACAATTAACCTAAATATTCCATTCAACTACACTTAATCAGATTCAAAAACAAAGATAATTCTGTCATTAAAAAAGTGAAGATAAAGTATACCACTTAGCGATTCAATAAAAAGCAAAATATCTAGTAATAAATATCGACGATATATATTTATTTACATTTTAGTATTATTGATAATGGAAAAAATCATTATTTTTATATAGCATTTATTAATTAACAAAGGAATCGAAATGCATTACAGAGTAACCAAAGTTTATCATGAAGAGGGTAAAAGAGAGGAATTAGTCGAGGTTTTAGATTCAAAAAAAGAAATATTAGATACTTTTGAAGGTCTAAAGTCTGTGCGTATGGTAGGAGTTAGTGAAACAAGCACGATTGCGGTCTCTGAATATGAAACTGAAGAGCATCTCAAAGCAGTAGAACATAAGTTCCAAGAAGTTATGATGGATTTAATGCCTCTAATGACTTCGCCACCTGAGGTCCATAATGGCGATGTTTTTTGGAGCTACGAGAATTAACCATAATCTTGGACGTTTATTTAATTATGTTGGCTACAGCATTATTATAAAATTTTAGTAAAGACTCATTAACAAATTAGAATAGCATGTGAATGAATATTTTTAATGAGCAAAGCATGCTAGCCATACATCTTGTATTGGCATCAATAATGGTTGGCGTGATATGGGTAATTCAGCTTGTACACTACCCATCATTTAGGTTTACTGATAGGGAGAAATATGTGTCGTTTCAAATATTTCACATGCGAAATATTTCATTTATTGTTGTGCCTGTAATGATATTAGAATTCTTATCTGGACTATTATTGGTTTTATATCATAGCAATCATGAATCCTTGTTAAGGATATCTTTTATTCTGTTGCTAATTATTTGGTTGGTCACTGCATTGTTTTTTGCTCAAATTCATCAAAAGTTATCTAAAGGCTATGACGAGACCTTAGTAAGGAAGCTAGTAAGTTTCAACTGGATAAGAACCTTACTTTGGACTATAAGAACCATTATAATTACCTATTGTTTAATTGGATATTGATGTGAATTAAGTATGCGAAGTTTTACAATTCCTATTCTACTTGTTTTAATTTTCAGCATGAAAATAAAAGCAGAAACAATATACGATTTTCGCTCAAGTAAAACCTTGAGAGATTGGCAGGTTGTGGATGATGGAGTAATGGGTGGAAGATCACGGGGATTTTTAAAGAAAAACGAAGACGGCCACGGCCAATTTAGCGGTTTTATCTCCCTAGAAAATTATGGAGGTTTTAGTTCAGTAAGGTTAAGAACAAAATCAATATCCGTAAATGATTATGATTATATCGTTATAAAAGTTCTCGGAGATAACAAATTTTATCAGCTGAGGATTAAATCAAGCCCCTATGATAGGCATGTTTATGTCAAGAAGTTTTACGCTAAGAATGAGTGGCAGGAAATTGCTATTCCCTTGAACTCAATGCAGCCTCAATTTCGGGGCCGCAGGTTGAGAATGAGAAATTTTCGAGGCGATTCAATCACAGAAGTTGGTATGCTGGTAGGAAATAAAGTTGCCGAAAACTTTTCAATTATTATCGATAGTATAAAACTCAGATGAGATGCTGTAACATTTCAGTTGACCGCACTTATTGTATGAATTTAGTCTATTAACACTACTTTTGTAATATTGCATGATTTGTATTGAATTTTAATAGATGCTTTGTACATTTAACACTCTATTTAGTAATAATATGATGTTATTTTAACTCAAAGAATTAAAAAATAGAGAAGTAATAAATAAAAACAGGAAAAATACATAATGAGTAACACAAAAGAAGCGACTGTAAAATGGTTTAATGACGCGAAAGGATATGGTTTTTTGACACCAAATGACGGTGGAAAAGATTTATTTGTACATATGAGCGAGATTAAAATGGAAGGTTTTAAAACATTAAAAGAAGGTCAGTCGGTAGATTATGTTGAAGGTGAAACTGAAAAAGGACCTTGCGCTACAAACGTAACACCTAAGTAGTAGGTTTCGCTCTATTGTTGAGGACAAATTCACTACTTGTAAGTCCTTGACACTAAAATAGACAGTTCTTTTACAAATCTTCTTGCAATTAAGTAAAAAAGCCCCACTCTCTGGGGCTTTTTTACTTGAGGATTGAAACTATTGGTACCTTCAAGATCTTTTTAGTTTTAGATATATGATGTCAGAAAGTATTTATATCGAATCACTTGGTTGGCTAGGATTTTCATTAATTTTAATTGGCTATTTTTTAAATGCAAAAAAACAAATAATATGCTTCCCTATATGGGCACTCGGAAATATCGCTCATATAATCTATGGATATATTTTAGGTGCCTATCCAGTAATGGCCATGAGCTTTTTTATTCTTGGCATAAACCTATATGGTTACATAAACTGGTCAAGAAATCTCTGATTGGAATATTCGTAAGTACATACATTAAATAATATAGAAATATATAATTAAATTAAAACATCATATGTTTCTTTTAGGATCTTTTAATATTGACCCTAATTATTTATTATAATAAAACACAAGCCCTTTGGTCTAACTGTAAATTCTAATTACTGCATTAACCTTGGGCTTTATGCGTTTGTTGGAGACAGTTTAAAACTATTACTTTCCGAATGAACCGGATTGAAAATCTTCGAAAGCTTGAACAATTTCACTTTTTGTATTCATCACAAAGGGTCCACCGCGCGCTACCGGTTCATTTAGAGGCTTTCCTGCTATTAGTAACATTCTTGTTTTATCTGCCTTGTTAATACAATCTAGAGCACCATTTTGACTCATTACGGCTAAATCTCCTTTGGATATGACTCTTCCAGATTCCATCTCACCCTCATAAACGTAGCACATCGCATTCCACCCATCATCAATTGGTATCACTAGATGGGATCTTAATTTTATATCTAGATATAGAACGCCTGTATGAGGTTCCCCTGGCCCCGTTGTGTTTGAAAATACACCTGATATAACTTTTATCTCTGAATTTTCGACTTTAACTGTTGGTATCATTTCAGGGGGAATATCATTATAGGCAGGTTTAATCATCTTTTTTTCTTTTGGGAGATTTATCCATAGCTGAAATCCTCTCAGTAGACCCTCAGTCTGTTCGGGCATCTCACTGTGTATTACGCCTCTACCAGCTGTCATCCACTGCACTGAGCCGTCTTCTAAGTAGCCTTCGTTGCCAGCGGTATCTTTGTGCCGAAATTTGCCATGTAACATGTAGGTAACTGTCTCAAAACCTCTGTGAGGATGAGGGGGAAAACCAGCTATATATTCATCTGGGTTATCGCTGCCAAATTCATCTAATAACAAAAATGGATCTAACATGTTTAACTCTGGAGAGCCGAGGATGCGTGTGAGAGACACACCAGCTCCGTCACTTGTTTCGACACCTCGAATTATACGTTCGATACGTCGAACCTCTTTGTTGCTATTTGTCATTTCATACTCATTGAGATTTTTTTGGAATAAATTTATTTTTTCCCTGAAAAACTTTTGTTCCATTAACATAGCTGTAATATTTCCTGCATTCGCAAGATAAGTACTCGATATC